>JALUTC010000117.1 GCA_027058345.1 archaeon
TTCATTGGCAAGTATTTCTGTGTTCTTGGTCCAATGCTTGCTCCAATAACTATTCCAATCATTCCAATTATTACTGCTGCTGGTATTATAACCTTCTTAATTAATGTCCATCCTAAAATTGCTGAGACCATGTTTAGGAATACTCCTAAAGCTGATGCGCTAGGTGCAATATACATAGGTAGCTGAAGTGCTAATGTTAGGAATGGTACTAATAGAAATCCTCCTCCTACACCAATCATTGCTGCAATGAATCCAACAATTAATCCCCATAGGAATGGTGCTGCTGATGGGACTCTGAAGTGTTCTCCAAAGAAGTCGAACTCTACAGCTCTTAACGTTACCTTCATGTTTTTAATTCCTTCTAATTCATGCAATCTTCCTTGAGCTTTCAATTCTTTAACCCTTTCATAGAACTTCTGAGCTATTTCCTTCGCCTTCCTCTTTCTCTTTGCCATCCAAGGAGAAATTTCATTAAACATAAATATCGATACAGCAAATGCAGCTAATCCAAAATATCCAACATATTGTTTTAATGGCATTCCAGCAGTAGCTAAAACCGCTAATTGTGCACCAATAACCATTCCTAATCCTAGATAAATTCCAGCTGGCCATACAAGTCTCTTTTGCATATAATATCCGAGAACTGTTGTTAAACCATTAATCAATGTTAATGATGAATTTGCAGCTCTTATCATATCAGAACCGACATACTTTGGAACTTCTACCTCTCCTCTTCCAGGAATGTATACATACTTTCCTTTCAAAGCAGCTGCGGCTGACCTAATTCCCAATACTGTTATATGTCCAAATCCTGCCATTATACCTCCAAATGCTCCAACTGTTGAGAAAATCCATCCTACCCAAATACACCATAGAAAGTAGAGTAATGGATTAAATGTTATGTTTATTGGTGTTCCATCCGTTGCTGTTCCAGAAAACCATGTTACTTCAAATGCCATAATTTCACCCCGATATTTAATATTAGATTATTAGATATTTAAAGCTTATGCTTTTACTTAATAAATATTTTGCCTTTTATTTATAAAAATTGTAAAAAAGTTCGTTCCTGAATATTTGGAGTGAGTTAAACAATAATGTTTACCTTTTCAAATCATTAAACAACATAGCTATTTTATTATGGGAAGAGAAGAAAAGGATAATGTTCTTGAACTAGCAATAAGAAGAGGATTTATTTATCCATCGTATGAAATTTATGGTGGTGTATCTGGATTCTTCGACTATGGCCCTCTTGGAGCAATTTTGAAAAATAAAATTGAAAACAAGTGGAGAGAAATATTTTGTATAAGGGAAGGTTTCTACGAAATATCTTCACCAACAATTGCACCAGAAGAAGTATTCATTGCAAGTGGGCACGTTGAAAATTTCATAGACCCTTTGGTATTTTGCACAAATTGTAAGGAATCTTATAGAGCAGATCACTTAATAGAAGAGATACTCAAGATTGATACAAAGGGAATGACATTCGAAGAAATGAATAAATATATAGAAAAAATTCAATGCAAAAAATGTGGAGGAAAATTGTCAAAAATCAATACCTTTAATCTAATGTTCAAAACTTATATAGGACCTTTAAATGCAAGAAAGGGATATCTTAGACCAGAAACCGCTCAGAACATATTTATAATGTTTAATAGATTGTACGAATTTTGCAGAAAAAAACTCCCATTTGGTATAGTTCAAATAGGAAAATCTTATAGAAATGAAATCTCACCTAGACAGGGATTGATAAGATTAAGAGAATTTACACAAGCAGAACTCGAACTGTTTATAAATCCAAGGGAAAGGAAATTCGAACGATTTAAAAGGTATGAGAACGAACCACTATATTTAATTGATAACAATGGAAATGAATACAAAATATCTGCAAGAGAAGCTGTTGAGAAAGGATTATTCATAAACGAAGCATTCGCATATTGTATAGTTTTAACAAAGATTTTCCTAAAAGAAATAGGAATAGATGAAAATAGGATAAGATTTAGACAGCACTCAAAAGAAGAATTGGCACACTATGCCAAAGATGCTTGGGATTGTGAAGTATATACAAGAAGATATGGATGGATAGAAGTTGCAGGTATTGCTTATAGAGGAGATTACGACTTAAAAATGCACGAAAAGTATAGCGGAAAAGAGATGAAAGCCCTTATATTATACGATAAGCCAAAAATAATCAAAAGGGAAGTCCTAGAACCAAAATTATCGGAAATTGGAAAAACGTTTAAGAAAAGGGCAAAAATAATATTGGAAAAATTAAAGGAAGAAAAATTAATCGAAGAATTTAAAAGAAATAAAAAGGTAGAGATTGAAATAAATGGAGAAAAAATTATCTTGGATGAGAAATTTATAGAATTGAAAGTTGTAGAAGAAAGAATTGTAGGAGAAAAAATAACACCTCACGTTGTTGAGCCTTCATTCGGAATAGATAGAATAATCTATTGCTTGCTGGATAATTCATACAAAGAAATCAATGGAAGAATTGTCCTCTCATTAAAGCCAGAAATCGCACCAATAAGTGTCGCAGTATTCCCTCTCGTAGATAAAGAAGAATTAAATAATATTGCATTAAAAATATATGAAGAATTGAGAAATAATAAAATATATGCAATATATGACGAAAAGGATTCTATAGGTAAAAGATATTATAAAGCAGATGAAATAGGAATACCATTTGCAATTACGGTAGATTTTGACACGTTAAAAGATAATACCGTAACTATTAGATTCAGAGATACAAAGGAACAAATAAGGATTAGTATAAATGAAGTCGTGAATAAAATTAAAGAATTACTTAATATATCTTAACTCTTTGTTTCTCTCACTTTTCCTACTAAATACCTTTTCTATTGCTCTGTAAAAATCTTCCATCGTAACATAATCCCTACCAGACCTTATTGCAAACATTCCCGCTTCCATACAAATTGCTCTTATATCAGCACCAGTAGCTCCTTCAGTTCTTCTCGAAAGTTCCTCAAAATCTATTTCTTTTAAATTCATATTCCTACTATGTATCTTAAATATCTCTATCCTTGCATTAAAATCTGGAAGAGGTATATAGATTATTCTATCAAATCTACCCGGTCTTAACAATGCTGGATCTATCAAATCTATCCTATTGGTTGCAGCAATAATCTTAACGTTATCTAAACTTTTAAAGCCATCCATTTCTGAAAGTAATTGTAACAATGTTCTTTGAACCTCCCTATCTCCACTAACATCACTATTTATCCTATGCATCGCAATCGCATCTATTTCATCAATGAAAACAATACTTGGCGCCTTTTCCCTAGCAAGTCTAAATAGTTCTCTAACAAGCCTAGCTCCTTCTCCAATATATTTCCTAACCAATTCCGAAGCGGTTAATCCAATGAATGTTGCATTCGTCTCTCCAGCTACGGCCTTTGCCAATAAGGTTTTTCCACATCCAGGAGGTCCATATAATAAAACTCCTTTGGGAGGTTCAATTCCAACCTTCTTAAATATCTCTGGATTTTTTAGAGGAAGTTCAACACATTCCCTAATCTCCATTATCTGCTCTTTTAATCCTCCTATATCAGAATATCTAACCTTTGGCCTTTCTATAATTTCCATGGCTAATACTTCAGGATCCTTCTCCTTATCCAAAATATCGACAATTGCTAGAGATTGTTGATTCAAAGCAACTCTTACTCCAGGAATTAACCTACTCCTATCTATAAAAGATGCTATGTTTACCAAAAATTCTGCACCATTATTACTCTTAACAATTGCTCTATCTCCAATAACCTCTACAAGAGTTGCAACAAGAAGCGGTGGTGTTCTAAGCCTTAC
>JALUTC010000118.1 GCA_027058345.1 archaeon
AATTTATTTATAAGGTAATCGATCAATCCAGGAGTTATTATGGGTTTTCCATTAAGTATAACATAGCCATATGGTAAATGTATGCTTTCAACATCGTTTAATCTTATTTCTACCTCGCTGGTAATTTCGATGTCCTCTAATTTCATACCTAAATAAATCAATTTTGCAACGAGGGCTGCTGAGTCAATTGTTAATTGTATCTTACCAAGATTTCTAACCTTAGCATTCTTTGCTTTCTTCGTTATTAATTCTCTAGTTTTTCCAGTTATTCTTCTATCTCCAAGAATGCCTCCAATAAGAACATAATCCATATCAATGAAATCCTCTGTTTCTAATTGTTTCTCGGCCAATGGGTCAAGTATAATTATTTTGCTATCGTCAAAAATTTCGATGAAACTCTCTCTGTAAACTTCACCTAGGTCTTTCAATTTGTTATACATTTGAAAATCTTTAACATTTGTAAATATTACATTTCCTTCCCAAATTTCCGATGCATGTTTATATTCGAGGTAAAGCCAATGCCAAAGTTTTTCTTCACAATTTTCTATGATTAGTTTCATGAATATCTCTCCTTATTTCATCAATATTGTCTAAGAATTTCCTCACGATTTTTACAATTTCATTCTTAGCTTCATTGATTACATCTTCCTTTTTTAAAATTCCCTTTTCAATTAGATTAAGCTTTTCCTCAAACCTTCTCGTCAATTCTACACTGCAAATTTCTGGAACATACTTCTTTAATATATTTATAATTCTTATACCTATATCTGTAATTCTCATGGGCTCTCCTTCAACGTATTTTCTTAAGAATAATTTTTCGACAATCTCAGCTCTTGTCGATTTTGTTCCTAAACCTAATGATTCCAATTTTTTGACAAGACTAGCTCTGGTATATCTCGATGGAGGTTTTGTTCTTTCTTTTTTCACATGAAATCTCTTAAAGTATAATATACAATTCTCCCTTAAATTTATATTTTTTTCATCTATTGTCTTAAAGTAATAAACTTCCAACCATCCCTTGTTCAATATCCTATTCCATTCGAGTTTAAACTTATGATCATTTATTATAATCCACGCCCTATTATGTAAGACTTTTAAATCATCATAGAAGCATGCCAAAAATCTTCTAACTATTAAATCATATACTAATGCTTCCTTTTTTGTTAATCTTGTCGGAATTTCACCCGTAGGATAAATACATGGATGGGCATCATCCGTTTTCTTCCCTTCCTTTGGTATGAGAACTTTCATCGATAATAATTTCTTGCAATAATTTTCATATATTGGAATTTTTGATAGCATTTGAATAATATATCTGAAATTTAATCCTTTAGGGAATTTTTGAGAGTCAGTTCTGGGGTAAGATATTAAAGATTTTAAATAAAGTTCTTCGGCAATTTCTAACGTTTTTTTTGGAGATAATTTATACAAGGCATATGCTTCTTGCTGTAAATCGCTTAAATTAAACGGTGCAATTTTGTAAGAAATGATCTTCCTTTCTATTAAATTTACCCTTAATATCCTTGGTCTTAAACTTATAATATTGCTAAGTTCGAAGGGATTTTCAACCTTTTTATAATATTCGAATTCATATTCCTTTAAACCATCTGTAGCTATCAATTTAATTATATAAAAGGTTTTTGGTTTGAAATTTCTTATCTCCTCTTCTCTTTCGAATATTAAATGTAATGCTGGGGATTGAACTCTACCGGCTGATAATGTTAATTCATTGTTGAATGCAAGCATTAAACATCTCGAAACGTTTAATCCCCATAAGAAGTCTAGAACATGCCTCGCTTCTCCAGAATCGACAAGATTCTTATTTATCTCTATCGGCCTTCTAAAAGCATTTATTATTTCGGATTTTGTTAAAGATGAAAATTTCATCCTACTAACGGGTAGGTGTTTACATATAAATCTATAAATGTTAAATCCTAATAATTCACCTTCAATATCATAATCTGTAGCTATCATCAATTCATCAGCTTTATAACTTAAATATTTAATTAAATCTATATACCTTTTTGTATAATCCTTTCCCTTAATATTATATGCCTCTACCCACTCGTAATTCAATACAGGTACTCCTCTATCGTTTGTCGTCAATTCATATAAATGACCAATGGCGGAGGTTACAATTATATCTCTGTTCATGTAATAATTTATTCCAAACATTTTCTTCCTGTAATTACAGTTCAATGCTTTTGCTATTCTTTCAGCAGCCTTCGGTTTTTCTGTAACTATTAAAATCATAAATTATTACGAAATTTCAATGTCCAAAATATGAATCATAATATATTTTTATTTTTAAATATAATGTTTTGGAAGAAAGGTCAAAATTAATTTTTTAAAATTATTAATATGATATTAAGCGCTCAAGGTGCAAAAATATGTATATTGCAATCGTTGGCGCGTCGAAGATAGGTATGGCTTTAGCTAAGCAGTTGATAAAGGATAGACACGATGTTGTTATAATTGAGAAGGATGAAGAAAAGGCTGAAAAAATAGCATCGATGCTTGATATAAAGGTAATAATTGGAGATGCGACGGAAAGTGAAATCTTGGCTGAAGTTCAAAAGGCTGATGTTTTAGTTGCAGCAACATCAAACGATGCAACAAACTTCATGGTCGCTTCCTTAGCAAAGCAAATGGGTATAAAAAGAATTCTAGCATTGTACACAAATCCTCAACACAAAGAATTATTCTCAAAAATAGGAATTGAATCAATAATAAATTTCTATGAGATAGCAGCAAATTATATAAAAAATTTAATATATAACCCAATAGTTAGAAAAATCCCTATAATTACTGATAAGTTTGAACTTTTGGAATTTAAGGTTGAAAATAAATTCGATAAAAAGAAACTCAAGGACATAGAGTTACCGGAAGATTCATGGATAATGGCAATTGAAAGAGGAAATGAATTGATACTTCCAAGTTATAATACAGTTATAAATCGTGGAGACAAATTATTAATCCTTGTAAATAAAGAGAGAGCAGATAAAGTTCTTGAAAAGCTTGAAAAACAATAATTTAATATGAAGAAAATTATAGTTGTAACTGGAACTCCAGGAGCTGGAAAAACGACAATATTGAAAAAGGTCATTGAAAGAATTGGAAACAAATACAAAATAGTTAATTACGGAGATGTAATGCTTGAAATTGCTAAAAATAAAAACCTTGTAAAAAATAGGGATGAAATTAGAAAACTCGATACAAATATCCAAAGAGAAATACAGAAAGAGGCTGCAAGAAAAATTTCCGAAATGGCAAGGGATTCAAATGTTA
This sequence comes from archaeon, assembly GCA_027058345.1. Taxonomy (GTDB): domain Archaea; phylum Hydrothermarchaeota; class Hydrothermarchaeia; order JALTZZ01; family JALUTC01; genus JALUTC01. The sequence continues at coordinate 3,289 of JALUTC010000118.1, forward strand.
TCGTCGATACTCATTGTCTAATAAAGACTCCAGAAGGATACTTACCCGGTTTACCTGTTTGGGTATTGGAAGAGTTAAAACCAAATGTAATAGTGTTAATAGAAGCAGATCCTGATGAGATAATAAGGAGAAGACAAAAGGATAAAACAAGATATAGAGATGTTGAGAATGAAAAGGAATTAAAAATTCATCAGGAAATGAATAGAGCTATAGCTACTGCATATGCAATGATAACTGGAGCAACGGTTAAAATAATTGAAAACCACGACGGAAAATTGGAAGAAGCTGTACAAGAATTGCTCAAATTATTAATATGAAATTTTTCTTAGAAATTTTCTTCATCGCCTTAATATTAACTATATTTATAAATATAATTTATTATAAAATATATTCTAAGCCTGAAGTTAAAGCGCTAAAGGAGAGGATGAAAAAATTACAAGAGAGGATGAATAGGGCAAAAGCTAGAAATGATATGAAAGAGATGTCAAAGGTTTTGAGGGAAATGTCAGAGATAAATAAGAAGATGTTGA
>JALUTC010000119.1 GCA_027058345.1 archaeon
AATCAATGTCTCAATATCAGCTTTAAGATAAACTTCGATATAATTCCTTATGATTTTTCTCGCATATTCCCTAACCTTTCTTATTGGAGCTATAACCGATACGATTACTATATAATCGAGGTTCTCCGATAAAAATTTTGATAGATATATTACGACCTTATTATGAAACTCCCTTTCTTCTGGAGAAAAACCCAAATCCGGATAAAATTCCTTTCTTAATTTGTCACCATCAAGAATTATTACTTCTTTTTTATATATCTTTTCAAGCTTTTCCTTAAGTATGTTTGCAATTGTACTTTTACCCGAACCAGGCAAGCCTGTTAACCATACAACGAAGCCCATTGCTTGCACCTAACTTTTAAAATATATGGAAAAATGTAAAATTATTTCAGATAATTTTCCTCGAAATATTCCAAGGCCTCTCTTATAAATTCTTCCTTTAATTTTCCATGTAATGTTTCAACCTCGAATATTCTCTTTGGTAAAAATGCATCTCTTGCTCTATAACCAAATTCCTTCTTAATCTTTAACTTTTCGAAATACGTTTTTTTACCGATATTCTTTATCTCGTCAATGCTAAGTTCTTTACCCATAGATTCCAATGCTTCTTTAACTATTTCCTCCCTATAAATCTCTCTTGCAAATAAGCAAACGATTAAACTATTTAAAACATTTCTCCAAATTTCTTCCTCAACTAGTTTATCAACAACATATTTTGGATTTATATCTTCAACGTTATGCTTCTGATCGAAAGAATATCCTGCACTATCAAGGTGTGAGTGCCTTGCAGAAGTTATGTAATTGATTACTGAACCATATCCTGTAAGATATCCGGGCATTTCATTTCCTGAAAATACCAATGCGAAGTCCTTTGTTTCTGGATATATTTCCTTTAAATAGTTCAATCCATGTTCAAGATTTCTGTAAAAATCGTTCGGCTTCTCTATTATATAATCTATAGCTTTCACATATTTTTCGTAATCTCCGAATTTTAATTCAACAATGGTATCGGATTTATTTATAATTCCCCTCTCATATGCTTCCGTTGCCCATGCTAGAATAACGCCGGTTGACATTGCATCGAGTCCATATTCCTCTACTCTCTCAATGATTTTCATCAATCCATAAGCATTACTTATCCCCAACATACTTCCAAGAGCATATATTGGTTCGTAATCATATGATACGTATTTCGTTTTATAGAAATAAGGTTCATCCTCATATTCCTCTCGAATTGCTGCAAGATGTATACAAGCGACTGGACATGAGCTACAAGCTAATCTTCTTCCGAGCATCTTCTTCGCTATTTTTTCTCCAGAAATCTCTTCCGCATATTCGAATCTATTTGCCTTTAGATTCCTTGTTGGTAATGCTCCTATTTTATTTAGTGCAAGAACATTAACAGAAGTTCCAATTTCGTGATACTTTTTCATCAAGGGCGTTTCTACAGCTAGTTTAAACACCTTGTCATAAACCTCCCTATACTTCTTTATATTCCTTATTCTTCTATTCTTTTTACCATACACAACAACTGCCTTCAAATTTTTCGATCCGAAAACAGCTCCTAGACCAAGTCTTCCAAAATGTCTATAAGCATCGACTGTTACGCATGCATATTTTATTTTTCTTTCACCAGCCCTTCCTATAGCCATTATACTTCTTATTCCTTCTCCTCCAATATTTTCCTTTATTATTCTAAAAACGGAATAAATGGATTTCATGTTCCAAAAAGCTCTTGCATCTCTAAATTCTACCTTACCATCCTTTATCACAATGTAAACAGGTATATCTGATTTTCCAATTATTACGAATCCATATAAGCCACAACTCTTTATAGCAGTTGCGAGCCTTCCTCCGGCATAGGTTTCTGCATAATTGTTTATCAGAGGACTTTTAAATATTGCAACGGTTTTCGAAGCCATTGGAAAATATGAAGAAAGCTCCCCGACGAAAAATCCTGCAATGTTTTCTGGAGAGAATGGATCGGTATTCTTTTTAACATATTCCTTGAAAACTTTTACACCAAGTTCTACGCCACCTATTGTTGCGTCGTAATTTTCATACCAAAATCTTTTCTTTGTTAAGTCTATAAAGAGAACATTCATAATAAAATATTATGGTATTAAAACTTTACAATACATTGACAAAAAGGAAGGAAGAATTTAAACCTTTAGAAGGAAACGTCGTTAAGATTTATACCTGTGGTCCAACAGTATATGATTATGCACATATAGGAAATTTCCGAGCATATATATTTGCGGATATTTTAAGAAGATACTTGAAATACTTCAAAGGTTATAAAGTTATACATGTTATGAACATAACAGATATAGATGATAAAATAATAAAAGCTGTAAACGAGCAAAATGTTGATCTTGAAGAATATGTTTCAAAATATATAAAAATTTTCTTCGAAGATATAAAAACACTGAATTTGGAAACATTCGAATATTATCCGAGAGTAACAAAGCATATAAAAGATATTGTCGAAGCAATAAAGAAGTTATTGGAGAAGGGATACGCATATAAAAGTAAGGATGGTTCGATATATTATGATATATCAAAGTTTAAAGATTATGGAAAATTATCTGGAATAAGGAATGTCAAAAAGAAATCGAGGATTAGTCACGATTCTTATTCAAAGGAAGAAATAGGGGATTTTGCCTTATGGAAAGCTTATAAACCTGAGGATGGTAAGGTATATTTCGAGACAGAATTTGGTAGAGGTAGGCCTGGTTGGCATATTGAATGTAGTGTCCTTGCAATGAAATATCTTGGAGAAACAATAGATATACATACTGGTGGTGTAGATTTGATATTTCCACATCATGAGAATGAAATAGCACAATCCGAAGCAATAACCGGTAAACAATTTGTAAGATTCTGGTTACATAACGAGCATTTGATAGTTGAGGGAAGAAAAATGAGTAAGAGCTTAGGAAATATAATAACGCTTAGAGATTTATTGAACAAGGGTTATAGTTGGAGAGCGATAAGATTCTTACTATTATCAACACATTATAGAAGACAATTGAACTTTACATACGATGCATTGAAATCTGCAGAAAATACTGTTAGAAATTTGGCAAACTTCGTTATAAAACTTAAGTTTTTAAATGTAAATGGAAAATACGATGAAGAACTTAAGAAGAAATTGGAAGAGGCTAGGAGAAAATTCGAAGAGTATATGGACGACGATTTAAATATATCAGAAGCTCTGGCTTCGCTTTTCGAATTCATCTCCTTTGTAAATAAGAAAATTAATAAGGGAGAAGTTTCGAGAAAAAATCTCGACGAGGTATTGGAATTCATACTTAAAGTCGATAAAGTTCTCGGACTTAAGCTCGATGAATTTTTAAACGTTGATGAAAATGTGATAAAATTGATAAAAGAAAGGGAAGAAGCTAGAAAGAGAAAGGATTATAAAAGAGCTGATGAAATAAGAAATTACATCAGAGAAAAATATGGATTGATTCTCGAAGATACAAAATATGGAACTATTTGGAGAGTTGAAAAAATATGAAAGTTTTAATAATAGGCTCCGTTGCTTATGGAGGAATTGATGAAATAAAAAGACTGCAAGAATTTTTAAGAAGAAATGAATTCGAAATAATAAATCAGTTCGAAAATGCTAATTATACAAATGTTGAAGATTTCAGAGATAAAAAAGAACTTTGTAAAAGAATAGTTGAAAACGATTTATCAAAGGTTGATGAAGCAGATGTAATAGTATTGATTGCAGATAAACCAAGCTTTGGAGCAATGGCAGAGGCTTTTTATGCATATTTAAAAGGAAAAACAATAGTCGCACTAT
>JALUTC010000120.1 GCA_027058345.1 archaeon
GGATCTCCTACCAATAATATGTGAATGTTCCCCCTTATTCTCGTTCCTCTAAGTTTAATACTCGGAGCCGAAAATAATTGTAAGGCAATCGCTTCCTTTATCTTCCTGTAACCATATATGTGAGGTGCTATGCTATCTACTATTATATCGAAAATATCCTCCCTCTTTGCCAATTCTCTTATCTTTTTCTCATCCTCCTCTGTTATTTCTATCTCTTCATATTCCGTCTCTATCAATTCGACGTTATTTACTTCAAGATATACATCTATTGTACCATCCTTTTTAACTGCTCCCTTTAATATTCCAATTGCTGCAATCTTATCGCCTGGATTTATTTTTCCAACCAAATCATCGTATAAATGTAATACTAGCTGTGAAGGCTTTTCACCACCTTTTAATTCCTCTAAATTTTCTTGTATAAGAGCTTTCTGATAATCTAAAAGTTTTGCAGATGATAGGTCTAAAGTGAATTGATTGAAGCCGCATTCACATCTCTTTGGTTGTTGCAACTTATCTTCAATTGTTGTAATTATTGTCGTTCCGCATTGTTTACATTTGAATACTGCCTCCAATATTTTTGGTTTTATATCAGTTACTTTCCTTACAATTCCTTCTATTATTATCAATTTTCCAAGGTGTTCATATCTCAAATCCTTTATCTTTACCCTTAAATTCATAGGGCTTTTTTCATTCAAATTTTCGTATGAACTTAAACCAGTCTTGTTCTGAAACTTTATTTCATCTAAAAATTTAAGCCTTATGTTTCCTCGAACCTTAAAACTTTCGTACAAAACATTTTTGAACAAGTTTAAGTATTCTTCAGGGTTAGAGATAAAATTGAAGAAGAAATCATGTCCCAATTTGAAATATATATCACTTAAGGATATATTTATACTTCTCTTTATGGGAAATTCTTCCCTCAGCTTTTCTATATCTTTTTTATAATACGTTTCGAGAAATGTTCTAATTCTTAACTTTAAATCTTCAACTTCCTTAACTTCTTTGATGTTCATAAAAGTTTAAATATTTAAGAACGACCTTAGATATTTTGCCTTTTCAACAGCATTATCATAAAGCTTTAAAATCTCCTCCCTTTTAAAACTACCCCTTCCTCCCTTTTGTATTGCGCAAATACTTCCATCCTGCTTTATTCCAAAGGTTATTCTTGCATCCATTACCTCTTCCTCTTCATAGCATGGATCCAATACAATATATTCATCTATCTTTGCATATGTAACTTCTAATGGATAATTTTTTATTGGCAATCTTACACTTGTTTTTTCCTCATATATTACTCTATCATCCTCAAGCTTTGGAAATCTTGCATCAAGAAGAGCTGCAAGAGCTGCTAGGCAGCAAGCATCGAAGAGATTTCCATCATAATTTAATGAATAGATATCGACGTAAACAAGCCATACCTTTTCACCTTCAACTATGCATAGCTTTTCTAAGTCCAATACCTCCCCCTCTCTTAATGCTCTGTCAACAACCCTTGCCAATTCTATGCTATTTTCATCTGGTGGTCCTGGTTCAAACATTGCAGATGCTAAAGGTACCAACTCTGTATTAACTATTAAAGCTCCTTCGTTAGGAGTATCGGGATATGGAGTACCTATGGATAATTTTACTCCAGCAAGAACTTCCGTATTTCCTATTCTAACCAATGCCGAACCTTCAGCCTTTTTTATTACGCCTGTCTTTACCTCTATTTTTCTGTAATCGTTAAATCCCCTACCATCTATTCTCTTGTTACTTCTTAAAACTTCTAGTATAAAATTTCTCTTTATATTTGCTAATATCTCATCTCTTGGTCTCATATGAAGCACCATACTTTTCATACAATGCCTTCTTTTGCAATTCGTAAACTTTTAAAGCACCTGAAATTGCTAGTTCCAATGCCTTTTCAAATTCTTCTCTCGTCATATTTCCATCCATTTGAAGTAAAACTATTTCTCCAGTTTTAGGAACTATTGCAACAGGTAGGTCCGCTTCACCATAATTATCCTCGATTTCGAATAAATCAAGAACTATTTGTCCATCAACTTTACCAGCAGCACATGCAGCGACCAAATCTTTCATCGGTATTCCAGCATCGGCCAATGCTAAACTAGCAGCAACAATGCTTGCACATCTTGTACCGCCATCGCTTTGTAATACTTTTATGTAAACATCTATAACTGTTTGTGGAAATAAATGTAGAAATACAACGTTTTCCAAAGCTTCTCTGATTACTTTACTCAATTCTATGCTCCTTCTATCAGGTCCCGGTTTCTTCCTCTCCTTTACTGAAAATGTCGCCATGCTATATATACATCTAAGTATTGCTTTATCTGGTCTTGCCAAATGTTTTGGATGTAACTCTCTTGGACCATGGACCGCGCATAATATTTTATTTCCACCCCATTCCAAATATGATGAACCATCAGCATTTTTCAACACGCCAACCTTCATTTTAATTGGTCTTAATTCATATAAACCTCTACCATCAAGTCTTCTTCCATTAATTATCATTCTTTCAGGCTTTCCTAACTTCATTCCAAACACCTATTCTGGAATTTCTCTCCTTTCAATAATCTCTTTAACTTTATCTGTTAATCCTGAAATATGAGCATATTTAACAATATAATTTATAATTTTTTCAGCATATAATACGTCGTCAACGTTTCCATTCAACCATATCCTTCCATTTTGTGCTACAATAATAGATATCTTTAGTTTCTCCTTCAACATCTTAATCATGGAAGATTTCTTACCTATTATTCTTGGAACTTTAACTGGAGGTATCTCTATAATCCTTCCCTTCTTTAATATCTTAACCCTTTTATCCTTTAAAGATAATATTGCCTTCCTTTCTCTACCAAATTCTTTAACTAATATATATGCGACTGTTCCTAAAGGTAATAGTTTTCTTAAATCTTCCTTGGGCAAATCTACAGGTCTAGAAAATTCTTCTACAGGTAAGATTCCTATGTATGGTGAATTTATATCAAAAATCCAATTCGAAAACTCTATATCCTTAACATATCCTATTACCAAATCTCCGGGTCTAGGAATGTATTTACCTGCTAGAGGTATTATTTTTTTATAATTTTGATTATCTTCAAGCAATCCATAAATTGAGGAATAGTATGAATCCTGTATTTTATAAAAAGGCCCTTGAACCTTTACATTTTTACCAATAAATTCCCCTGGAAGTATTACCTTCCTTTCCATTTTTCAACACCCTTGCTTTCAATAAACTTACTTTCAAGATTTCCTTTAGTTACTCTCGAAACTTCACGTAGGAATTCATCAACAACACCTGCTGGGAGTTCGATCATAAATAAATAGTATTCATTTTTCCATTCATCCTTAATTAAATTCCCATAATTTTTTATTATATTATAAACCTTTCCATAATAATTTGCAGGTATTTTACAAGCAACAATCTTGCTTTCTAACTTTATTGGAAGTATTAACCTTATCGCCTTTAAAACTTGAGGAACTTGCCTTTCAGCATCTTTAAATGGATCTATATTCACCTTCGCTTCCTCTATTGCCTTCTCAATCCTTTCTGGAGGATGTGGTGTATTTGTTTGTGGATTTATAGCATATCTGGAAATTATATATGCAATTTGCTTCTTCTTTGCTTCCATTAACCTTCTCCTTTGTTCCTTTGTCAGCTGTATTTCTCCCTTAGTTATTATAATCTCTGCTATTTTATTAATATCAGTAGTTCCAAAAGCTTTCACCAATGCTTCTTCACTTACTCTTATTCCTTTCCTTGCATCCTTGAAAACTTCTTCAACAATTAACGCCTTTGATATATCCTTCTCCTTCCCTAATTTTATATTCAATGCTACATCTGGATCAACATATATTTCAAATCTCTCACTTCCTACTTCAATCCTTGCAATAACGGCTTTATCTAAACTAGTCATTTCTTCTCTTCTTTCTGTTTTTTATAATTCTCTATATACTTTCTAATCTCTTCTTGAGAAAGCTTTTTAAAACCAGTTTCTTCTATAATTGCAATTTCAACATTTGTTTCGGAAATTTTTCCATCCGTTACTTTGTCTAATGCCTTTAATCCAAGCATTATCGCTTCATCCTTTGTCATATCGTCTCTATATTCTTTCTCAAATATTTCCATGCACGTATCTCTTCCCACTCCTATAGCTGTTGCTTTATATTCAAGTAATGCACCGCTTGGATCCGTTTCAAATAATCTTGGCTCATTATTGCTTATCCCTGCGATTAACAATGATATACCAAAAGGTCTAACACCACCATGCTGTGTATATATTTGTTTATAATCACAAATCCTCTTTGCTAATAATTCCACATCTATTTCTTCATCGTATAATAGTCTATGAACTTGAGCCTCAATCCTTGCTCTATCTATTAAAACCCTACCATCAGCAACTAATCCAGATGTGACAGCACCAATATGATCATCTATTTGGAATATCTTCTCTATACTTCTTGGTTCAATCAATCTCGAAGCAACCCTTTTATCAACCATTAAAACAACGCCATTCTTATATTTTATACCTATGGATGTCGTTCCCCTTTTAACTGCTTCTCTAGCATATTCTACCTGATATAATCTACCTTCAGGACTAAATACAGTTATTGCCCGGTCATATCCCATTGCAGGTATAGGTTGCATGTCCTTCACCTTCTACCTTTTATACTACTAGTTTAATTTAAATTTTTCTCTATTTTATAACACAAAAAGTTAATGAGCAAACTTAATCTTATTCAAGTACTTACTTTTTAAGGATTTTATTGTTCCAGAAACTCCAACCGTTGAACATAAGACTCTCCTATCTCCTATCTTATTAATGAGTAATAATCCAACTTTTATATAATCAACATACCTATGCTCACATCTAATTATACCAATGTTGCGTTTGAAATAAATAAGTACTGGATTCATCTCGCTGCATAAATTTTCTCCAAAAAAATCCCTCATCACTTTAAAGAATTCTCTCAAAAATTCTTTCGAATCAACCTCACCTTCAGAATGTATAAAAAATCCTATGTACCTTTTCTTTTTTCTCTCACTTGCTTTTAACCTTTTCATTAATTATCTTTTTTAATCTCTTTTTTGGTGAAAAGATGAAGGATATAATAATAGTTGGCGCAGGCCCCGCTGGATTATTCGCAGCTTATGAAATCGTATCAAAATCAAACCTAAAGGTTGTCATAATAGATATGGGAAAGGATGTTGATAAGAGAGAATGTCCAATGGAAACTTTGGGATATTGTATAAATTGTAAGCCTTGTAACCTATTACATGGTGTTGGAGGTAGTGGTGGAATATCAGATGGAACCCTAAACTTAAGACCAGATATCGGTGGAAATCTATTCGAATATCTAAATGAAAAGGATGCTTGGGATTTGGTTAAATACGTTGATGAAATATTTTTAAAACATGGCGCTCCGAAAAAAATGTATAAAGCCACTAGTGAGGAGGAAGAGTATTGGTCTAGAAGAGCAGCATCTGCTGGTGTTGAATTCGTACAAATCCCTCAAAGACATATAGGTAGTGATAATACAAAGAACGTCATAAAATCTATTAGAGATTATTTAAGAAGTAAGGGCGTTGAATTCATACTCGAGAAGAAAGTTGTTGAAGTGAAAAAGGATGGCGTTTTATTAAACGATGGTACTGAAATTAAGGGGAAATATCTAATATTAGCTCCTGGAAGATCTGGTGCCAATTGGTTAAAAGAACAAGCTGATAAATTGGGAATAAAATATAGACACGGTCCTATAGATGTTGGTGTAAGAGTAGAAGTTCCAGCAGTTATAATGGAACCTATATGTAAGATAAATCACGATCCAAAATTTAGAATGAGAACAAGAACTTACGACGATTTTGTTAGAACATTTTGCGTTAACCATAGAGGATTTGTCGTTAAAGAAAAGTATGGCGAATTTATAGGTGTAAATGGATATTCTATGAAAAATAAGTTTAGCAATAACACAAACTTTGCACTTCTTGTAAATGTAACACTAACAGAACCAATAGAAAATACAACATTATACGGAGAATCGATTGCAAGAATTGCAACAATATTGGGAGGTGGAAATCCATTAATTCAGAGACTTGGAGATTTAAGGAGAGGAAGGAGAAGTACATGGAAAAGGATAAAGGAAAACCTGCTAAAACCTACACTCCTAAATGTCACTCCTGGAGATATTGCAATGGTATTGCCACATAGAATTGTAACCGATATTTTGGAAGCATTAGATATGTTGGATAAGGTTATACCTGGAGTTGCTTCCGATTCTACTTTGTTATATGCTCCGGAAATAAAATACTATGCAATTAAGGTAGAGGTTGACGAAAATATGAAGACAAATCTCGATAACATTTATGTAGCAGGCGATGGTGCCGGAGTATCGAGAGGCTTAGTTATAGCTGCAGCTACAGGAATATTAGCAGCAAGAGGAATATTAAAAAGAGAGGGGTTTGAATCATGAGTTAAATCATTTAATTTACCAATTTAACAAAAGGTTAATAAAAATTTGTAATCTCATTCTCTATGAATAACATAGAAATATTTTTAGATAGTATAAGAAGGGCTATAGAGCTTATTCTATCAGGAGATCCATACGTTTTAAGTGTTACAATTGTCCAATTAAAGGTTAATCTTACAGCTGTAATGATAAGCATTTTATTGGCAATCCCTCTTTCAATAATCTTATCCTTTAAAGAATTCAAAGGAAAAAGACTCGTGTTATCAATATTAAGTACATTAATGTCCCTTCCTCCCGTAGTTGTTGGTTTGATTGTTTTTCTCATTTTATCAAAATCCGGACCATTGGGATTTTTAAACCTATTGTTTACACCTGAAGCGATGATAATTGCACAGACAATACTTGCTACACCTATAATTACTAGTATGTCTGTAGCATCGATAAAAAGTGTTAGCGACTCGTTGAAATATGTAGCATTAACACTTGGAGCAAATAAATATCAGATGATCCTATCTATATTGAATGAAGCAAAATATGGGATACTTGTTGCAATATTGGCAGGATATGGAAGAGTCGCAGCAGAAGTTGGTGCGATATTAATAGTAGGAGGAAACATCGTTACATACGAAGGAATATCTTATACAAGAACGTTAACAACTGCAATTACGGTCGAAGCAAGTATGGGTAGGTTAGATGCTGCAATTGCTTTTGGACTAATCTTAATGTTAATCTCTTTCATTATAAATCTTACATTATTCATTTTGCAGAGGAGAAGTGTATGATTGAATTGATAAATGTAAATAAATACTATAAAGATAAACATGTATTAAAAGATATAAATTTGGATGTAAAAAGAGGTGAAATATTAGCTTTACTTGGATTGTCAGGTGCAGGAAAGACGACACTATTAAAGGTGATGAATTTACTCGAAGATATAGATTCTGGCAAGATAATATTCGATGGAATAGATGTTACAAATTTAAATGAGAATGAAAAGGTTAAATATAGAAGAAGAATGTGTCTCGTATTTCAAAAACCGGAATTTTTCAGAGGAAGTGTTTTCGACAATATAGCTTATGGACTAAAAGTAAGAAAGGTTAGTAAGAGAGAGATAGAGCTTAGAGTAAAGGAAGCGTTGGAAATCGTTGGATTAAAGGGTTACGAAAAAAGAAATGTCAAAACATTATCTGCAGGAGAAGCTCAAAGAGTAAATTTAGCGAGAGCATTGGTAATTGAACCTGAAGTTTTACTTCTAGATGAGCCAACATCAAACTTAGACCCAAAAAATACGGAAATCATAGAAAATATAATAAAGACTGCTAGAGAAGAAAAAGGGGTAACAATTGTTATTGCAACACACGATCAAGGACAAGCTTTGAGAATTTCAGATAGAATTGCTATAATAAACGATGGTAAATTGGAACAGGTTGGTTACAAGGAAGATATCTTATTTAATCCAAGAACATTATTCGTCGCAAAATTCTTAGGGATGAAAAATATATTCAAAGGATATGCAAAAAATGGAAAGATATTCTTTGAAGATTTGGAAATAACTGTTAACAGTAATATTAACGGAGAGGTTTTCTTTGGAATAAGACCCGAAGATATTATGATAGTTAGAGAAGGAAGAAAAAAGGAAAATATGCTTCGTGTAAAAATAGAAAGAATTAATCTAATATCTGCATCGATATATGAAATCGAATCATATTATAAGTCAACTAAGATTTATATCCATGTACCAAGACACGTTGTAGATGTAATGAAATTATATAAAGGAAAATATATAAATATTTCTCTGAAAAAGGATTCGATAAGAATATTTCCTAAGTAAATTTTATAGGATTAACCTTCATTATCTCTCTTAAAACAGTCGTTGCATAACTAGATTTTGGAAGGAAAAATTCTAAAACAACATCCCTATTTACAATCTCGTACTTTATCTTTGTACGTATCATTGCATCTCTCTCAACAGATTTAACGCTTAACTCTGGCATGGATTTCACCTTGAAATCTTGTATACGAATCCCTTCCTCTTCAAGAATCTCCCTCTCAATCTCGTTTAAATTATCTGCATCATAACCAAGACATCTTATCCTCTTTCCTCTCAAATCTTCTCCATATTCGAGATACTTGCTCAAAATTTTATTAAAGAGATAACTTTGATATGCTTCTGTAAATAGCGTTCTTATTCTATAAGGGATTCTTCTCAAAGCATTTACATAATCTCTTGGATATTTACTAAGATGTTTTATAACCAATCGTTCGTATTCTAAATGTTCGGGAAATACCTTCAACGCCATTTTATAATCACATGTTTCAAGCAGAAACATTCTAGCAGCCTTTGCCTCCTTCTTTTCATATGGATATACGTGGCAAAGATATTCCATTATTGCCTTCTTAAACTCCCCTTTTATAATATATTTTCCAACGATATGCGTGTTCGGTCTTGTTATTCCGAATCTTTGATATCCAAAATAATTCGGTATCCATTTCTCTTCAAGCTCTTTTATTATATTTTCTAAATTTTCCAATTTCTCAACCTTCCTTATTCTAATCCTAAATCTATTTCCTAAGAGATTTTTCGAAGAAATTTTCTCGTTTGACTTTCCAACAATTTTTATCTCAATATCTCTTAAGCTTAATCTCTTTAACATTTCCTCACTTATTTTATAAGCTGATACATATTGTACAGTTACAGCCCTCTTATCCTTATTTCCAGCAAATGAAAATCTCTTTTCCGATACTCCAAGAATTCTAGCTATTTTTAATATTGCGTCAACCGTATTGTAATTTTTCTTCTTCAACAAAAATACCGTATAATCACCATTATCATCTAAATTTAAATTATATACTTCTTCAACGAAAAAATCCTCAGGCTTAACTCTTATCTCTCCACCAATACCATCACAATCCGTTATATAATATTTTAGACCAAGAAATTTATCGAGTTCATATGGAGATTCTCTCATTTCTCCTCTCAATCTCTTCCTTAAAGAATTCCTTTCTATGTTTATCAGAGTAATAACTTGCGCGAACTATCGTTTTTATACCACCTCTTGGTTTATATTCTAATTCGACATGCATCTCTATTGGATCGCAGAGTTTCACTAAATCTTCAAGTATTCTATTAACGGCATGCTCATAATATATTCCAACGTTTCTATAACTTAACAAATAATATTTCAGGGATTTAAGCTCAATAATTTTATCCCTTGGTATATATCTAATCCTTAGCTTAGCAAAGTCTGGCAAACCTGTTCTTGGACATAAGCTTGTAAATTCATCCGTTTCAATTATAACCTCTATCCTTCTTCCTTTATATTCATATTCAAATGTTTCCAATACACTCGTATCAATTGCTTCGTATCCTCTCTTTTCATACCTAAGCTTATACTCCTTCATATCTTTTCCTCAAAGAACTTTTCAAACGATGGATACGTCGATATATCTTCTCCCCTTTCTCTTAAAACTTCTCTTCCTAAAATCCAATAGATTAATGCCAGTGCCTTCCTACCTTTATTATTCGTAGGTATTGCTAGGTCGACATATCTTAACGAATTATCCGTATCACATAAAGCAACGACAGGAATTCCTATCTTAACCGCCTCTTTAACCGCTTGCTCATCAGCCCTAGGATCTGTTGCTACGAGAACATCAACCTCAAGAAAATTTGGCAATGCTGGATTTGTCAATGTTCCAGGGATAAATCTATTTGGAATTGCAATCGCACCAGTATATTTTGCAAACTTTTTTATCGGTTGAACACCATACTGCCTTCTAGATACTACGAGTATTTTATTAGGTTCAAATCTTGCCAAAAATTTTGCCGCTATTCTTAATCTTTCATCCGTCTTTTTAATATCCAATATATTTAATCCATCAGGTCTAACTTTATAAATGAATGGCTGCATATCCTTTGTCTTTATTTGTGTTCCTATGTGAACTCCACAGGTTAAATATAGGTCTATACTTACTAATAATTCGCTACTCATAATATTTTATGCAAAATTAATAAAATCTTTCAAACTTCTCGAATCTTGTTACCTTATTTAAAGAATTAATGGTAAATATTTTCTCAAAGATATTTGAATTGATAAAAAAATTAGATGGAAAAACGTTGGATTACGATAGGTTTAAAAGTTTGAACGAATTTATAGAGAGAAAACTTAGTAGATATAATATTTTTGAAGTAGTCGATGAAATTAATAGTCCGATTGAAAAATTTTTCGAGGAATTTCTCGTAGATTTTATATTGAATGGTGAATATAACTTATATGAAATTCACGATGAAAATAAAAAATGTAGAATTATTGCTGCGGAAAATGATAGAGATAGGAAAATAATAATTCTATGCATTAAGGATAGAGATATTGAGCTTAAAATATTTAGCGAGAAATTGTTAAAGGCATATTTAGAAAACTAATCAAATACTCTTCTAAACCTTTCCCTATTATTTAAAGGCATTGTTGCATCAATTCCTAGCTTTGACGTTATACCAGATTTCTCTGCACTCGGGTCTAGTGAAGAGCCTGGCTGATTCTTAAATATGTATAAATCTTTATCCGCTTGAAATCTCGTTGCCAATGCATATTCAATATCTTCCCAACAATTTACATCGATATCGTCATCGACAACAATTACAAGCTTCAACCCTTTATGTGCATTAAACGCTGCCTTAAT
>JALUTC010000121.1 GCA_027058345.1 archaeon
TAAAACTTCATTCAAATAACCTTTTATTTATCTTCAGCTTAAAATTATTAACACTTTCGACAATATTTTGAGCGTATATGTTCTACTCGCATTCTTTAGCATGTAAACAACGATGTATCGATGGAAATTCTCCATAATAATCTCTGTGAAAATCCTTTCTTCCAAGATTGAAGAAGAAAATCATATAGATAATTTCTGTTTGTTACACCTTTATTAAATCAGTAACTTTTCCATTTTTCTTTATGCTTAGTTCAATGAAAGGTTTCTCAACCTTCTCCCTGCTATATCTCCATCCTCTTCCATAGCTTCAAGCTTTTATCTTTATATAAGTCCACATTTTCATCTAAGATAATCTTTCTTTATATATAGCTCTTCTGGCTAAAGATAGGCTCTGAAATTCATGTGTATTTTCTTTTTTCACTCTCTCAGACTTTCATCGTCTTCATGTAGGAATATCACAGTCTCATAAAAACCTCTTGCATTCTCAGGAAAGCTTATTTTAACTCTTATTCTATCCTAGGCCAGTTCTCATCAATTTGTTCTGGACAGCTTTTACCGTAACAATATTTTTCTTTCTTATAGACCTTCGGATTTATTTTTACAGCTTTTGTTTCCCTGTTTTCTACGGTTATTTTATACTCATAGCTCTTTCCAGCTTAACTCTATCGTGGATGAATTTCGGTTATATGACAATGCTTGGTAGCTCCCATACGTTAATATTTAAAAACATATTCCTAAGGCTTTCGTTTGTAAACTTAATCGTAGCTGTATAATATTCTCTTTCTGCATCTTCTGGAACTGCTATTCCGAATTTAAACTTTTCTCCTTCTTAACTTTGAGCTTATATTTCTCATATCAACTCTCATCCATTCGGATTCAATTAAATATTTTGCAAATGGAGAAATTTCGAGCTTTAGCTCTACTAAAACCGCTTTATTGTCCGTATTTAAAACTCTCTTTCTCTTCTGGGCTTCATTCTAAGATGTTTTCCATGGGTTTTATCAATAAGGGGCTTTCTTCTGAAATATGAATTTCATCTGTTTACTGTAAATTTCTTAAACTCCATAACGGATATATCAATTGATTCAGCCGCATTCAATAAAAATAATGCAACTAAGATGAAAACACTTCTTTTATCTTATTTTTATTTATATTATCCCTTCATTCATCTTCCCATCTTTCCAAAATTTCTTCTGATGAATTTTTTAATTTTATTTCTTTAAATTCTGACTTTCTCCAAGTTCTAAAGGGAATGGTTTTGGTGTGTGAGACTTATCTGTTTATCCAAAATATAAAAAGCTTTGAATGCTGATTTAATTGTCGTCTTCACTATCTTTCACAATATGTTAACATGGCGAATAGCTGTAATGGAGGTAAGACCACTCCCTTAAATTTACTTCTGCTCTCGCAGGAATCCTTGTCCTTTAGGCAGAATCTTTTGTATTAATTATGAAGGTAGCAATAGCTACTAGAAATCCTGTTAAGGTTAAGGCGGTAGAAAATGCGTTCAAGAAATTCTTTAAAGAGTTTAAAATTATTACTGTTGAATATGAATATAAAAGGCAACCCATTGGAATTAAGGAAACAATTCTTGGAGCAATAAAAAGGGCGTGCTATGCTTATAATTTTGGAGATATAGGAATAGGAATAGAAGCAGGTCTTGTTGAAATACCGTATACAAAAACTGGATACTTTGATATTCAATTCTGCGCAATATTAGATAAGGAAGGATTGACATTGGGATGTGGTATTGGGTTTGAATATCCAAAAGTTGTTGTTGATGAAGTTTTAAAGGGGAAGGAGGTTGGAGAGGTGATGGAAAGGATTTCAGGTATAAAAAATATAGGTAAGAGTATTGGAGCAATAGGATATTTAACGAGGGGGGTTATTGATAGGGTTAAGATTACTGAGGAAGCAGTTATTTCGGCACTGATACCAAGAATAAATAAGGAATTATATGGAGAACTTTTAAAAATAAATTGTAACGAATTATGAAAGCACTCTTTCTCGTATCTTCTGTTGGTCTTGGACATGTAGCAAGAAGCTATAGAATTTCTGAATATTTGAAAAGGAAAGGTTTTAAAACATATTGGGTAGCTGCAGAACCATGTATATCGTTTTTGAAGTTAAAGGGCGAGAGAATATGTGATGAGAGCTATGAATTAAAAAGCTTATGCGACGTTGCTGAGAGAATGTTCAAAAATTATAAATTTAATTTTAGCTTGAAATTATTAAGGGAGGAATTGAATATAATAAAATACAATGCAAGAATTCTTGAAGAATTTCCATTCGAAAATTTTGACGTCATAATTTGTGACGAATTCTACGAATTCTACCTAATAAATAGAAAGGTTGAAAATGCTATATATATAACGGATTTTGTTGAATTTCCAAGCAAATTCTTCCCCATTTCATTCATATTAAACGATTTCTTGAATAGATTTTATAAGAAGTTTAGGTATAGATTTTTTGCAGGGATAAAGGAGGAGCTAAGAAGAGATGATTTCATACCAATTGGATACATTGCAAGTTTCGATAAAATAAAAGTTCCGAGAAGTGATGAATTCTCAATATTATTAACATTTGGAGGAAGTAACGTTGGGAAGTATGCGATTAAAATTTTATCAAGGTATTTAAAAAATATTGATGCAAAGATATACATTGCATTAGGACCAAGAATATCTGAGGAAGAGATACCTGAAGGGAATTTCACATGTATAGGATTTACAACAGAAATTTATAAATACTTTGCAAAGGCTTCAGTTGTAATTACTTCAGGTGGATATTCAACGATTTCCGATTTATTGTATTTAAGAAAACCAACGATAATATTTCCAATAAGAGGGCATTTTGAACAAATAAATAGGGCGAAAATATTGCAAAGTATTACGAATCACATTTTTATTTTAGAAAAAATCGAAGATATTTATGATGCAATTACAATAGCGAAAAATTTAAAAGAGATAAAATCATTACCTAAAAGTTACTTTGAACAATATAAGAGGATATATAAATATGTTACTGATATGCTTTGATCTCGAAGGGCCCATAACCACGCAGGATAATGCGTATGAATTAATGAAATTAATAGATAATGGAGATATCATTTTTGAAACTATAAGCAAATTTGACGATTACTTAACGTTTAAGAAGAAGAGAAATTATGAACCTGGAGACACGTTAAAATTAATAGTACCATTTTTATTATACCATGAAATAACCGAAGAAGATATAATTAAGGTATCAAATAGGGCAAGAATTGTAAGTGGTGCAAAAGAAGTTATAAATAAGTTGAAGGAAAGAAATATCGTTGCAATAATATCAACAAGCTATGAACAACATGCAAAAAACATTGCAAGAAAGCTCAACGTTGATATAGTCTATGCTACAAAGCTAAATCTAAATAATGCTAGAAGAAAATTCTCTGAGAAGGATAAAAGATACGTTAAAGAATTGGAAGAGTTAATAATTTCGGGAGATTATAACTATGATATACTTGAAAATTATTTCTTCAGAAAAATAAGGGTAGGAAAATTTGGAATCGAAGTGATAGGAGGTTCTAGAAAAACACGTGCAATTAAAAATTTGGCAAAGAAATATGGTATTGATTATGCAAGAGTGGTTGTTATTGGAGATAGTATAACAGATTATAAGATGTTGAGATTTATAAAAAATAAGGGATTAGCAATTGCATTCAATGCAAATGAGTATGCATTACCATATGCAAA
>JALUTC010000122.1 GCA_027058345.1 archaeon
TTGAAGAAGAATTTGAAGAGGAGGAGTGGGAAGAAGAGGAAGAAGAGTGGGAAGAGCCTGAGGAAGAGGAATGGGAAGAAGAAGAGGAAGAATTTGAAGAAGAAGAAGAATGGGAGGAAGAAGAGGAATGGGAAGAGGAGGAAGAGGAATTATAGTCATATTAATAGGCATGTTAAAAATACCTTTGCACAACTTATAATATTACTTATCTTACAATATTCGTTTGCCTTATGTGCCATGTTATCATTCATATCCCAAACAACTGCATCGTATCCATTGTTTCTTAAATATCTTGCATAAGTTCCTCCTCCAATGCCGATAGGTTTTGGTTTAAATTTCAAATTCAATTCAATAGCCCTCTCCAATAATTTATATATGAATGATTCCGTGCTTGTAAATTTCCTAGCTTCATCCCTCGATATTACTTCAACATTTATCCTTACATTATACATATCTTCATATTTCTTCTTTATACAATATATATCATTTAGTATTTCATCTATGTTATATTCTGGTAAAATTCTTAGATCAAAATATGTAATATCTTCTCCTGGTATTGTATTTATACTTTCGACATTTTTTTCTCTCTTTGTTATTTCAAATGTAGATTCCTGAGGGATAAAGAATGGGTTCCTTTTGGAGTATTTTTTATGTAAGAATTCATCCAATTCTAGATAAAATTTCATGGAAATTCTAGCAGCATTATTTGCTAGATGTGGCATCGATGCATGTCCCTGTTTCCCTATAACTTTAAATTTCAACCAAACTATCGATTTCTCTGCAATTTCTATATATTTACCATTTTCGATCGAAGCATCTGGGACTATGAAGAAATCGTTTTTCTTAAAAATATTTTCTTTCAATAATTTTTTTATACCATATCTACTTCCAGATTCTTCATCTGATACGAATGCCACTTTCAAATTATAATTTAAATTGATGTTTTCTTCAATTATCGTCTTTAGTAATAACAATACCGATGCTATTGCTTGACCATTATCTTCCGAACCTCTCGCATATATTTTATCGTCCTTTATAATCGGTTTAAATGGGTCTGTATCCCAAGCATCTATACTACCTGCATCTACAGTATCTAAATGTAATACAAACCAAATATTCTTATCTTTATTATAATTGAGTTCTATTATTAAATTTGGTCTTTTGAAATGATTTTCATCCAAATATTCATATCGAAGAACTTTCAGTCCTAATCCTCTCAAATAATCTTCAAGGAAGTTTGCTCTCTCATATTCTCCTCTTCCTCCAAACTTTGGATTTACGGCATCTATTTCTAATAGCTTTAGAAAAAAATTTATAATGTCGTTTTTATATTTTTCTACCTTTCTTAACCTTTCATCTATCATATATTAATTATGAATTTGCTCGAATATGAAGCAAAGGAAATATTAAGAAGATATAATATACCTGTACCAAATGGTTTTATAGTTAAAAACCCGGAAGATTTAAGGAAGGTGAAGCCTCCGTATGTATTAAAGGCACAGATTGGACATGGTTCTAGAAAGAAACATGGATTGATAAAAATTACAAATAATTACAACGAAGCGTTAGAATTTTATAACTATCTGAGAAGTAAAAATTTGGACGTATACTTGGAAGAATTCTTTGAACATGAAGCTGAAATCTATTTAAGTATAACATGTAATAGGCAAAATGGAAAGATAACAATTTTAGCATCAACATTTGGTGGTGTTGATATTGAAGATATTGATGAAAAGTATATAATTAGGAAGGATCTAAGTATATTAGAGGAAAATTCTCCATATGTGTTTAGAGAAGTAATTAGAAGGTTAGGATTACGAGGAGAGATTTTTAAGAAGGTATCAGATGTTTTTTACAAAATGTATAAGATATTTATTGAGAAGGATTGTTTACTTGTTGAAATAAATCCATTAGGAATACGTGGAAATGACTTGATGGCTTTAGATGCGAAGATAATAATTGATGACGATGCATATTTCAGACAAGGATTTTCAAAACTTGACGTTAATTATACAAAACTTGACGGAAATATTGGATGCATTGTAAATGGTGCGGGGCTTGCGATGGCAACACTTGATATGATAATACTTAAAGGAGGAAAACCTGCAAACTTCTTAGATATAGGAGGGGGTGCAAGTAAGGAAGTTATGAAGAATGCTATAAGGAAGGTTCTGTCAAATAAAAACGTTAAGGTTTTACTCATAAATATTCTTGGCGGAATTACACGATGCGATGAAATTGCCGAGGCAATTATTGAATGTTTAAATGAAATAAATATACCTCTCGTTGTAAGATTAAGAGGTACAAACGAAGATAAAGGGATAGAAATATTGAGAAAAGAAGGGATAAATGTCTACAAGTCTTTGGAAGAAGCAATAGATATGGCGATTAAATTGTCAAAAATATAATTTTTTGTTTTTATTTTAGGTGATAATATGTCAACAAGAACTGTTACCGTTAATCAATTAAAAGAGGGAGGACTCGTAGTTATAGATGGAGAACCATGCAAAATTATTAGCATTTCAGTATCAAAAACTGGTAAACATGGTGCTGCTAAGGCAAGGATAGAAGGAATTGGTTTATTGGATGGAAAGAGACATAGCTTAATTGCATCGACAGATGATAAGGTGGAAGTTCCAGTTATAGAAAGAAAACAGGCACAGGTAATTGCTGTTTTAAAGGATACTGTTCAATTGATGGATCCTCAAACATATGAAATATATGAGGTTCAAAAGCCAAGTCCTGAAGAGCTAGGTGGAAAGGAATTGCAACCAGGAATGCAGGTAATGGTTATGCAAATAATGAATGTGAGGAAGATTGAAAAGATAATAGAATGAAGATATTAATAACAGGCTTACCTGGTGTTGGAAAGACAACGCTATGTTTAAGGTTGTACGATAAATTAAAAGAAAGATATAGAGTCGGTGGAATAATTTCCTTGGAGATAAGAAAAGGCAGTATTAGAGAAGGGTTTAAAATTTTAAATCTTGAGACTGGAGAGGAGTTTCCACTCGCAAGTAAGAATTTTAGGAGCAAATTCAGGGTTGGTAAATATGGGGTATATGTTGATAATGTAGATAGAGCCTCGGATATTATTAAGGAGTCATTGGAAAAGAATGACATAACAATAATAGATGAGATTGGTCCAATGGAATTATTAAGTGAGAAATTTTCAAAAACTGTTTTGGAAGCTTTTTCCCTAGATAAAAATATCATAGCAACGATTCATTATAGATCGAACCATCCAACGGTAAAGAGGCTTAAATCTAAGAAGGATGTGATTTTATATACATTGAATGTAGGAAATAGGGATAGAATATATTTCGAAATTCTTAGCAAATTCAACATCTAAAAATTTATATATAGTCTGTTTTTATTTCCAACCCTTTCCTTCCTTATAAGACCTCTTCTTTCTAGTTCTGATAATATTTTGCTAACTTTTGCCTTTGAAAAATTTGTAATCATTTCAATCTTCTTTTGTTCAATACCATTATTTTTCATTATTAATTTCAAAACATATATCTCATCATCTCTCAAACCTTTGGTTAATCTTTCAAATTTTACCTTTCTCAAATATGCTTTTGTTGCAATTATCAATAGAATAATTGATGCAATCAATGCCATTCCTATAATTACTGGAAGCTTTCCATAAGCAGGTTTTGAAGATTTTAAGAAAATCGCTACCTTATATATTCCCTTTCTATTTGTCTTAAACTCTAATAC
>JALUTC010000123.1 GCA_027058345.1 archaeon
ATTATAATTAATGGAAAGTTTTCTCAGCGAGGATAATAAAATATAGGAGCCAACAATGAGTAATAATTGTCCAAGATAAGGTAGGAAGAATAATGATAATAAAAAGGAAGAATAGTAGCACTTTTTTAAATTCCTTTCTAATTCTAAATCTCTAACCATTTTTTATAATCTATTTTTCTACCTTTCCTTTTATCGTATAAGGATGAGATTATTTCTTTGAGAACTTTAACAGAATATGGATGTAGCATCATCAATAAATCTGCACCTGCCACCAAAACAGCAATTGCACCTGTAATTTCCCATAGAATTCCTCTATATTTTTTATCACCCCATCTTGGCTCTTTCATCCAAGCTTCTCTTGCAGCCCAATTGTTTGTAACTCCGCATGATATTGGAAATTGTAACTCCTTATCATTTGCAACCAATGCATTGATTTTTATCCTTTGTATTAATGAATAGGTATATTCTAATCCATATCCAAGAGCTGCTGTAGTAGGATCTTGAACTATACAATTTCTTGGAACTCCTTCAGCAAGTAATAATCTGTTTAGCATTTTTTGATCATTTATATCCATTGAAATCCATGAAATTACATTATGATTATATTCCTTAACGGCTCTTGCTATCCTTTTATAATCGGTATCCAAACTTGCAGAAGCAATTAGTAACCTTTCACCACTCGCAACTTCCGCAACCTTTTCAAAGACCTTTGGATCTTTTTCTGGATTTCCACTTCCTCCAACAATTATTGGACATTTAATTTCTTGTAAGATATTTTCTATTAATCTAGCAGCTTCTTGTGGAGAAGTATCTCTTATTTTTGGATCGGTTGATACTAAATGAATCGTTACCAAATCAGCACCAAATTCTAGAGCCTTTTTTGCCCAGACAACTGGATTGTGCCAATATTCTTGCCATACTTCTCTTAATTGTTTTGGGAACTGTGGTTGTGGAGTATCGAAGACATCTATTGCAATTACGGGTCTATTTTTTATCCCGCCTTCGAAAAAGTATAATGATTTTTGGCCACCAATTTTAATCACGTAATCTCTGCTTCCACCTTCCGATTTTGTTGCTCCTATTTGAACTTCTTCTATATATCCAGGGTATTCATACCTTTTAGGCTTATAAACGAGTAGCTTTTTCTCAACCTTTTTAGCTTCAACCTTTTTCTTAGGTTTTGTTTCTTCAATTTTTTGAGCTAATTGATAAACCATCTGTTTTATATCAAGTAACAATTCCTCAGTTTCTATATTTACATTTTCAAGTTCTACTTCTTCAATAGCTTTTAAGACATCATTTAAATTCATAAATAATCAGTTTATCTGTATTGAATTAAAATTTTCCAAATGGAAATCTTATTGGAATTTTTCCTCTTTTTAATAGTTTCATGGCTTTTTTCATCTGGTTATAATATTGGATTAATTCTCTAACCTCATCAACACTCTTTCCAGAACCAAATGCTATTCTTCTAATTCTTGACGAGTTCAATATTTTAGGATTTACTTTTTCTTCATATGTCATCGACTTAAGTATTACGAGATAATCCTTTATCTTTTTTTCCGTAAGGTCTGCGAATTCCTTATTTATAAACAACGAAATTCCAGGAATCATTTTCAAAACATCTTTTAGCTTACCCAATTTTAAAATGTTTTCGAGCTGCTTTTCCAAATCAAGTAATGTTATCTCTCCTTTCACTATCCTTTCAGCCTCTTCTTCCTTTATAACTTCCTTCGCTCTCTCCAATAGTGTTGCAATATCACCCAAACCAATTAATCTCGAGATAAATCTATCCGGATCAAATTCTTCAAAATCTTCAATCTTCTCACCCGTTCCTATAAATAATATTGGAGCACCAGTTTCAGCAACTGCTGTTAATGCACCTCCTCCTTTAGCTGAACCGTCGAGCTTTGTTACAATTATTCCTGTTATTCCAACTTCCTTATGGAAAGCTCTTGCTTGCTCCCTTGCAGCTTGACCTATTGTGGAATCGATGACAAGTATTCTTTCATCGGGTTTTATTATTGATGAGAGTTTCTTCATCTCTTCAAACAACTCTTTTTGATTTTTATGTCTTCCTGCAGTATCTATTATTAAAACGTCCGTTCTTATTTTATTGGAAAATTTTTCATAAATTTTTATTGGATCTTTTTCATTAGGATCTCCGTAAACTTTTATATTTAAAGGTTTTAACAATTGTACAAGCTGCTCGTAAGCTGCTGGTCTATAGGTATCGAGGCATAAGACGCTTACGGATAATCCCTTGGATTTTATATATCTAGCAAGTTTTGCAGCAGTTGTCGTCTTTCCACTCCCTTGCAATCCAAGAAGCATTATCTTCATTTTTTTCAATTCCAATTTTCTCTTCTTACCAATTATTCTTGTCAATTCTTCATATAAAATTTTAACTATATGTTGCTTTCTATCATAATTTACCTTTTCCTTTTTAACCCTTTCTCTAATTCTGTTAGATAATTCCAGGACGAGTTTAACGTTAACATCAGCAGAGATTAAGATTTTTTGTAAATCCTTTATAACATCGTTTATAAGCTTGTCATCAACTAATACAGAGTTCAAGATTTTTTTAACAACATTTCTCAAACTTTCTCCCAACTTTTCAAGGCTCAATTTTATGACCTCCTTTTATATATAATAAATGAAGATTTACGACGTAATAATAGTTGGGGCTGGAGCTGCTGGATTATTACTAGGAAGAGAATTATCGAGAAGAGGAATCGATTTCAAAATTCTCGAGGAAGATAAATTCGTTGGAAACCCTCTATGTACAGGTCTCGTATCAATTGTTGGTGCTAGGAATCTTGGGATAATATATGATGAAGCAATAGAAAATGAAATATACGGTTTCGAAATTTATTGCGGTTCTGAAAGCTTTAAGGTTAAAGCTAATGAAAAGAGGGGAATTGTTTTCAATAGAGTTATTCTCGACAAAATTTTATACGATGAAATTTCCGAGAACGTTTTTACAAAAACGAAAGTTATAGGGTTAAAAAAGAGGGATAAAATTGTTTTTGTATTAACAAATAAGGGAACATTCAGTTCTAGAATTGTCGTTGGTTGTGATGGTATAAATAGCATTGTTGCAAAATCTTTTGGATTAGATATTAATAGAGAATGCATTGAGATAGCGAAAATGTATACAAAAGAATTAGAATTTGAAAGAGATATTGCACATATATTTGTTTCTAAAAAATACTCCAAAGATTTTTTCGGATGGGTATTGTATAGAGGAAATAGATACGAAGTGGCTATTGGTTCTAAAGAAAATTCTGAGAAGTCGTTGTACGAATTCACAAAGGATTTGGGAGTTAAACCTCATAAAATATATAAGGCCAAGATTCCAATTGGATATGTTAGAAATTATTGCTTTGATAATGGATTTCTTCTAGGAAATTCTGCGGGACATGTTAAGAGAAGTACTGGTGGTGGGATTATATATAGTGGATATGCAGCAAGAATTGCATGCGAAGCAATAGTCAAAGCATTAAGCGAGGAAAATTATTCGAAAAAATTTTTCGATAAAAATTATAAATCAGCTTTCGAAAGGAAATATATTCTGGAATTAAATACGCACAAATTTTTCAGAGAAATATTTGAAAAGGCCAGCGACGAAGATTTTGAAAAAATTCTTAAAAAGGCGAAGGAATTAAAACTTAATGATTTCATCTCAAACTTTTCCGACATAGATAAACCTTATAAG
>JALUTC010000124.1 GCA_027058345.1 archaeon
ATCCAAGTTGTAATCCATATTATGCATTCGCCGCAATACTAGCTGCAGGATTGGATGGAATTAAGAAGAAAATAGATCCGGGTGATCCAATAGATGAAAACATATATCTAATGTCTCCAGAAAAGAGGAGGCAGCTTGGTATAAAAGAATTGCCTGGAAGCTTAAAGGAAGCGATTGAGGAATTGTTATCAGATAATGAATATCTAAAACCGATATTTCCAAAGGAATTAATAGAGACGTGGATTGAATTAAAAATGGACGAATATTTAGAAAATAATAAAAGACCAACGCCATATGAATTTTATTTATATCTGGATATATAAAAATTTTAAAACTTTTTTACTTTTTACTTTTGAATGATATTAAAGATTGAAAATGCAAGGGTATTCATTGCAAATAAGATAACGTATGCAGAAATATTGATTGAAGATGAAAGAATAAAGAAGATTGCAAAAATAATTGATGAGAAGCCTGATGAAAAGATAAATGCAAAAAATAGGTTGGTTATACCTGCATTTATAGATTCTCATGTCCATGTAAGGGATTTTTTCGAAAGATATAAAGAAGATTATATAACTGCATCGAAAGCGGCAATTGCAGGCGGAGTTACAACCATACTGGAAATGCCAAATACAAAACCAGAAATTGTTAATTGTGAAATTTTAAATGCAAGAATAGAATTGGCGAGAAAAAAGAGTTATGTCGATTTTGGAATATTCATAGGATTCAATGGGAAAAATCTTGACGAAATATTATCTGCTAGAACAAATCTCGTCAAAGTATATATGGACGGAACATTGGGAGAAATAGATTACAAAGATGTAGAACAATTAGTAGAATTTTCTGATAAAACGATTGCATTTCATGCAGAAGATTACAAAAGAATAAAAGAGAATAGAGAAAAAAAATTACACCACTTAGTAAGAGATGAATATGCCGAATTAATTGCCGTTAAAAAAATATCAGATATTGCAAAAAAATATAGAAAAAGAATCCATATATGTCACGTAACATGTAAAGATTCATTTTTATATATGAATGAATATACAACAAAAGAAGTTACATTTCATCATATATTTTTTACAAACAATTTATATGAAAGGTTTGGTGTAATGGCAAATATAAACCCTCCGTTAAGAAAGCTTTCTGATAGAAATTTCTTAATAGAAATGTTGATGAAGAATCGTATCGATATAATAGCAAGTGATCATGCACCACATACTTTGGACGAAAAAATTAAGGGAGCGCCGGGTTTTCCATGTTTAGATATATTTGCAAAGCTCGTATTAACATTAATGAACTATAAAATTCTAACACTTGAACAGGTTATTAATTACTGCTGTAAGAATCCTGCAAAAATATTTGGGATTAAAAATAAGGGAGAAATATTGCCCAATTATTATGCCGATTTATTAATCATTGATTATAAAAAGGAAGGTATAATAAAACAGGAAGAGTTTTATTCCAAGTCAAAATTTACACCATTTGATGGTTTTAAATATAAGGGTGATATTGATACAGTAATTTTAAGGGGAGAAATCGTTTATTACGACAATGAAATAATAGGTAAGAAGGGATATGGAAAGTATATTGGAGATCTTTAAAAGATTTGAATATAATCCTCTAAATTTTTGTACCAATTTTCTTCAAAAAAGTTTACTTCCAAATATGCTGCATATCTATTAAAGTAGGGCTTTCCTTTTCTCGAGAATATCGTAAGAACCTTACCTCCATGATTGAATTTATATCCATTATCACAAGGTTCATGAGCTCTCACAATAATTTTCGTACCAGTAATTTTCAAGGCATGCTCCGTTATTCTCCATCCGAATAAATATCCCGCACCCCTAGGATTTTCCTCATACATATCTATCTCATCGCTTGGATCATTCCAAAGGATTTGTTCGAGGAGGTTTTTACTTGGATTGAAGACTTCGAAATAATCTATGATATTATCCTTCAGATTTATAGGTGGGCCTCCATGTAATAAAATTGCAGAATTTTTTACATATGCAGCATATGGTAGTTCTTGAAATATATCGAGAAACTCTTTATATAGGGAAATCCACTTTTCATATCTCGACAGATGTAATGGGAAGTCGTGAGGGTGAGGTTCTAAACCAATTATTGGCTCATGATTTCCTCTAAGTAAGAATACATTCTCTGGATAATTTTGTTTTAGTAAAAATAGTGAGATTATGGTTTCGAGTTGTTCCTCACCCCTATCTATATAATCGCCAAGAAAAATAATCTTATTTGATTTAGAATTATTTAGAATATATTCAAGACTTTTAAAGTCACCATGCAAATCTCCAACAATTGTATACGAGTCCCTTTCAAGTATTAAAAATTTCTCCTCCTTTTTTAATATGCTTTTCACACTTGTTAATAATTTCGTTAATTCATCTCTACATCTTAAGCATTCTTCAAGTGATTTATAATCGAGCTCAAACATTAGTCCAAAACCTTTGCATATATTCTTTTCGCCTTTAAAATTCTATTTGCAATGTTTGTATTTTTTCCTATTTTAATTTCTCCCTTTCTACTGACGGTTGCAATGAACAATTTTTCATCATCAACATATACCTCTATCTTCTTTCCAATGAATTGTTTATCAAACTTTAAAATTACGAACTTATTATCCATTGAGACATCAACGTTTATAATTCCCTCTTTAAGAGATTCTTCAGCAACCTTTTTCTCTTTTGGATAAACGTAGAGGTTTATTCCCAATTTTTTCTCAAGTTTTTCAATTCTCTTTCCTTCCTTTCCAATTATGGCAGGAATATAATCCTCTTCAACATATATTTCAGCATAATTATTTTTAAGTACAATTTCGGGATTTGCTCTAGGCACGATCTTTTTTATTTCTAGCAATATTCTTTCCTTTGCCAATTTTTCTATAGGAGTTTCTGTCTTCTTCTTTATAGGCATTACTACGGTTTCTTCACCAAATGTATATATTTCGTATTCTATTTCATCTGTTTCAAAATCTTTAACTTCAATTACTGGTCTAGCCAAATCGGCATCTACCATTCCCGTTGGGACTTTAACTGTAAACTCTATCTTATAAACCTTATCTATTTTAGCATCTTTTATAAATATGATTGTATCAACTATCTGAGGAATTAATCCCAAATCAACTCTACCTATAAACCTTTGCAACGCATCTATAGCTCTATTGGCATGAACAACTCCTATCATTCCTACGCCGGCCATTCTCATATCGGTATATATCTTAAAGTCCTTTGTTTTTCTCATCTCATCATATATTGTATAATCCG
Organism: archaeon; assembly: GCA_027058345.1. Classification (GTDB taxonomy): domain Archaea; phylum Hydrothermarchaeota; class Hydrothermarchaeia; order JALTZZ01; family JALUTC01; genus JALUTC01. The sequence goes on from JALUTC010000124.1 coordinate 3,285, forward strand.
GTCTAACTAATAGTAGTATGTCGGCAGTCTTTTCCATATCTCCCTCTAATGGAGAATATTGCGTAATTTCATCGCTTACCTGTAAATCTCTTGGAGATTCCATAGTCTTTACAATTTTTCCATGTTCCTTATAAAATTCTGCCAATGCTTGGGCAAAGGTGGATTTTCCAGAGCCAGGTGGACCCGCGATTATTATACCTTCAGCCTGCTCTTTTAATCTCTTTAAAAGCTTTTCCGATATATTATAATCTTCCAATCTTACCTTGACTGTTGGTCTAACAATAGTTACTTCGTATCCATCTGAAAAAGGAGGCATTGCTATTGCTATTCTTAAATCCTTTATTTGAACGACGATTGCATGCCTTCTATCTATTTCTAAGAAACTATTTTTATCATATCTTGCATACTCCAATATTTCTCTTATTATTCTCTTTATTTTTGTTCTTGTTAATGGTTTATCATCGAGTTTAACGAGTTTAAAGTCACCGGGCTTTCCCTTTTTAGCTAATGGAGGAACATTTTCTTTTAAATGAACGCTCATTGTTTCTTCATCGAAATATTTCAATATCGATAGTTTCTTTCTTTTAGGAATTATAAGTTTAACTTTTATTCCTTTACTCTTTGCTATCAATGCTTGCAATCTATCCGATGTAATTAGTGTTGCATTTAATTCTTTTGCAACATTTCTTATAATATCATCTATATCTTTATATTCATCTTTCTTTGGCCTTTTTCCATAAAATTCAAGCTCAATAACTCCTTCATCGGATAACTTTTTCAACTTTTTTAATTCATCTAAACCAGCATATCCAGTTTCTTTTCCTTTTAGTGCTTGATTTTCAAGCTCTGATATAACTGCTTCAGGTATGACTATTTTGCAGTTTTTTAGCTTCCCTTTACTAATTAACCTGCTAATCCTTCCATCAATGATTACCGATGTATCTGGAACATATACTTCGGACATTTCAAATAAAGAATAAGAAATAACATAAAAATTTTCTATTAAAATATATTTAAAATTTTAAGAATTAATTTTGCACTTTATAATTAGGTTATAATTGTTATAATTTACAGGAAGTAACCTCTTCAAATAATGTATTCAAATCCTTTATATCATCGATGTAATCAAGGAAGAAACTCCATATATTTCTTAAGTCTCTATATAGGAATTCCATCGCCTGTGGATGTTCCTTTGATACTGCTTGTGGGAAATCTATAAGATATATGTTCTCTTCATCATCTACCAATACATTATATTCGGATAAATCTGCATGTACAAGGTTTGCCTTACAGTAAAGGAGTTTGACATTTTCAATTATTTGTTCGAATATTTTTTTCGGATTTTTCATATATTTATGATAATATTTGAGCATTGGATAAGGTTGTTCCTCATATCCTAAGTATTCCATTAATATTATATTATTCATGTATGCGATTGGTCTTGGACATGAAACTCCAGCTTCATATGCCTGTTCAAGATTTTTGTATTCCTTTTGAACCCAGAGATATATTAGATGCCTTTTGGAAGCTCTAACCCTATAAAATCTTGGATCTCCATCTATATATTTTCGCATTCCTTTAACAGTATAATCCGATGTATCTATCCTATATATTTTTACAACTATTATATCTCCAGATGAATCTTCAGCGAGAAATATATTTGCTTCTTTCCCAGTTTTTAACACTCCATATAAATATTCGAAGTATCCCTTATTCGTTAAATCGTATAATGTTAGCATCGTTTCTCTATCAAATACTTGGTCAAATATTTTGTAAAAATTTCTATCCTTTATTCTTCTCTCTTCCTTTCTCTTTCTCTCAAAGAACTCAACCATGCTATTCTTTGATATAACCCATTTCTATCAATTTTTCAACCTCAGCTCTTGTATATCTATAAACGACATCTCCTCTCTTATCACTTTCAACAATCCATGGTTTTACTATTATTATATCTCCTTCCTTTATCCATACCTTATTTCTTAACTTTCCTGGTATTCTTACAATTCTTTCCTTTCCATCAAAACATTTTACCAACATTCTACAATCACCAAGCATTTTTTCTACTCTACCTAACACTTCATTTTCTTTAGGCAATCTTATCTTTTCGACCAAGTTATCACCTTTCTAACAGGTTTTAAAATTTCGATTAAGTATGAAACCAACTCTTCTTTAATATCTTGTGGAGTAATTTCATCCTTTAAATAGGCATTTTCAAATTCACTATAATTATTAAATTTTCTACCCTTTATTTCAATAGAATTAAAGTAAGGAAATATTATATATTTATAAATTTCAATTATTGGATTCTTTTCAATACTCTTCATTGGACAATATGCGTTGAAAATCTTCTTCCTTATTATCTCTTCATCATCATCTAAAGCTATGTAATTGTTTTTACTACTCGACATCTTTTCAGAACCATCAATACCATGTATTAGAGGCAAATGTATACATATTGGAGCTTTATATCCAATTTTTGGCAAATTGTCTCTTGCAAGCATGTGAATCTTTCTTTGATCCATTCCTCCAATTGCAATGTCAACATTCAAATGAACAATATCGATGACTTGCATCAATGGATATATTATCTTTGAAACTTTTGGATTCTCATCCTTTCTACTAATCATATCCATACTTCTCTCCGCTCTTGAAATTGTTGTTTTAAGTGCGAGTTTTTGTAAATCGATGAAGTAATCAGGTTTCAATTGTATCTGACTTCCCAATATGAATTCTGTTCTATCTTTGTCAAGAAACGCTGTAAAAACCTTTTTATTTTCCTCGGCTATTTTTCTTATTTCTTCCAATGTTCCCTTATTATTCAAGTAAGCATGTAAATCTGCGAGTAATACCTTTATCTTAAATCCTAGGCTTTGTAATTGTTTAAGTTTCATTATCGTAACCAAATGTCCTAGATGCAATTTTCCACTAGGTTCGTAACCAACATATGCTGATATATTTCTTTTGTTCTTTAGTAATTCAATCAATTCTTTCTCGGTTACTATTTCAAGCACGTTCTCCTTTATCTTCTTTATACTTTCATCTATGTCCATTTGATCACCTTCTTTTTATATAAGAAAATTTTAACTACTTCGTGCTATCTTGGAATCTCAACTATAAATACTGAACCTCTTGGCTTATTATCTTCGACCCAAACTCTTCCACCATGAAGTTCGACTATTCTTTTAACAATTGCAAGTCCCAATCCTGTTCCTTTTATGCCTTCCTTTGATTTACGTTCAAATCTCTTAAAGATTTTTTCCTTATATTCGTCTGGAATTCCTATACCGAAATCTTTGACATATATTCTAACCTTACCATCTAATTCTTTCGATTCAATTATGACTTTAGAATTTTCGTACGAATATTTTATAGCGTTGTCCAACAAATTTTCTATAACATTTATAAATATGGGATTCAATTTTACAACAATTTCATTCACATTATTTATAATCTCAATATTCTTCTTTTTAGCCTTATTTTCAAGCGATTTTATAACTGTTTCGACAAGCTTTCTCAAATTCATATCAATTTTCTTAAAATCGGAAATCTTTTGCAACTTTGCAAGTTTTATACTATCCCTAACAATTTCGATAATTCTTTCGATGCAATCTTCCATCCTATTTAAAACATTCATTATTTCAGGACTAAGATTGTATCCCTTTAATATTTCTACATAATTTTTAAGGGAAAATATTTGATTGAGAATATCGTGAGAGATAATATCCAATGCAACAATATTTCTCCGAATAATGTTCTTTAACAAAAACATTTTTCTATTTAACGCTCTTAATTTATCTATAAGATTTTCCTTATCAGTTATATCCTTTAATATACAAAGAAATGTCCCAAAATCTTTCAGGTAATAAACATGAACGAGAGCATTTATCGAATTTCCATTCTTCGTAATTACCCTTGTTTTATATATTTCTTCATAATAATTGTATTCCTTTATCAATTCCAATGCTTTCTCAAATCTATTTTTCATCGTCTCCTTTTCACTTTCGTGTATAAATTCCATGAAATGTTTACCAATGACTTCCTCTGGTTTATATCCATATTTTTCAACATTTTTGCTAATATACGTAAATCTGCCAGATTTATCCACCATGAAAATAACTTCATCGCTCAAATATTCCATATATATCACATAAAAAGTGCCTAAAGATATTCTTTACTCTTCTAGAAGTTTTACGTATTTAATCATTTTCTCCAAAGCTTTCACCCTATGACTTATCCTATTCTTTAACTCATAATCCTCGGCAAACGTCTTATCATATCCCTTTGGAATAAATATTGGATCGAAGCCAAACCCTTTACTACCTCTTATTTCCTTGGATATATATCCTTCGACAATCCCTTTAAATATTTTAACGTCACTCTTATACTTAAGACCAATTACGGATACGAAATATGCCTCTCTATTTTCAATACCTTCCAATAATTTCAAAATTCCATTAAGACCTAAAGTTTTATATACATAGCTCGAATATACTCCTGGAAATCCGTTCAATGCTTTTATGAATAATCCGGAATCTTCAATAAAAGAATTTTCAACATTTATCCTTTCAATAGCATACCTGACAACATCTTCCAAATTTTCGGCCTGAATTTCTACATATCTTTGATTTATCCATTCAACTTTAATACCATGTCTCTCTAAGAAATTTTTCACTTCTTCATATTTATTCCTATTGGATGTTATAAAGTATAACTTCATAAATTTTTTATATATTCCTCAAAATTTTCAATGGGAACCTCTTCCTGAACATTTCTCTTCAAATCTTTAATCGTAATGTATCCCTTTTCAATTTCCTCTCCAACAATTATAAAGAAGTCAATTCCTTTACTATTTGCATATTCCAAAGATTTCTTTATCTTTTTCCTCATAATTTCCATCTCACATTTGTAATATTTCCTAACAATCCTTAATATTTCAAGAGCCTTCTTATAATATTTTTTATCGAAGAGAAATAGCATGAACCTCCTTTCAGAAACCTCTGGCAATACATTTTCCCTCTCTGCTGAAAGAATTACCCTATCCAATCCAAATGCAAATCCACACGCTTTTATATCGAATCCAAACAATTCTCCCAATGAATATACTCCACCCCCACATATCTGTTTCTGTGCTCCAAGTTTATTGTTGTGAATCTCGAACACTATCCCAGAATAATAATCAAGTCCTCTGACAATTGAAAAATCTACTTTATATCTAACACCAGCATCGTCCAAATAATCCATGAGTAATAACATATCCTTACCAGCAATTTCTTCCAATTCATTCCTTCCACCACTAAATGTTATAATTGATAATATCTTTTCATAATTTATATCATATTCCTTTAATTTTTCAATTTCTCCCTTATCTATATGTCTTAAAATTTTACTTCTTATTCTATCATCTACATCTGATAATAGATTTTTCAATACTTCAACATTTCCAATCCTTATTTCGTAATGCTTTATGTTTAATCTTTTGAGAACATCATCCGCCATTATTATAAGTTCTGCCATTGCTTCGGGACTATTCGTTCCAATAATTTCAACTCCTGCCTGCCAGAATTCTCTATATCTACCAGCTTGCGGTTCCTCGTATCTAAAGCAGTTGGTTATATAGTATAATCTTAAGGGATGAGGTCTATTTCTAAGATTTGATACGTAAAATCTTATTACTGGTGTCGTAACCTCTGGTCTCAAAATTAGGTCCTTTCCAGATTTATCCTTAAATATGTAAGCATGTTTCAGCACCTCTTCTCCAGATTTTTTTAAAAATAGTTCAAGATATTCAAACGTCGGCGTTAATATTTCCTCGTATCCATAACTTTCAAAGACGCTTCTCATCACGCCTTCAACATATCTTCTCTTCTTCATATCTTCTGGTGAAAAATCTCTGGTACCTTTAACTCTAGAGATTGCCATATAATTATTTCTATTTTTATGAAATTGTTAATCTCTGCTGGAACAAGGCCTGAAATTATAAAATTATTTCCAATAATGAAGGAGCTTGATAGAAGAGGAATAGATTATGTATTTGTTTGGACAGGACAACATTATGATAAAAACCTCTTTGAAATATTTATAAAAGAATTTAATATAAAGAAACCAGACTTTAACCTAATGATTGGTTCTGGAGATCATGCAACTCAAACATATAAAATAATTAAGAGATTATCCCCGATTATTAAAGAAGAAAGGCCCGATATCGTTATAGTTCAAGGAGATACAAATTCCTGCTTAGCATCTGCATTAACAGCTGTAAAGATGAAGATTCCAATAGCTCACGTAGAAGCAGGTTTGAGAAGCTTCGACATGAGAATGCCCGAAGAAATTAATAGAAGAGTTGTTGACCACATATCACAAGCATTATTTGCACCTACGGAAAATGCTGCCAGAAATTTAATCCTTGAAGGAATCGATTCAAGTAGAATATTTTTAACAGGGAATACAATTGTCGATGCTGTAAAATTTTTTGAAAATAAATTAGATTGTTATACATATGAAATTAAGGATTTAAGAAATTATATACTTCTGACAATACATAGAGAGGAAAATACAAATAAAAAAAGGTTGAAATTTATCTTCGAAACATTATTGGAAGTTGAAGATGAAATAGTTTTTCCAATTCATCCAAGAACAAAAAGGGCACTTATCAAAGCAGGTTTGTATGATAAAATTAAGAGAAAATTCATAATAAAGGAGCCTCTAGGTTATGTTGAATTTTTATGCTTGCTAAAAAATTGTAACATTGTTGTAACAGACTCTGGCGGAGTTCAAGAGGAAGCACTAACGTTGAAAAAGCCATGCGTAACTATAAGGGAGAATACTGAAAGGGTGGAAAGTATATTAATGGGATTTAACATATTAACTGGATATAGTAAAGATAGGATATTGAATGCTATAGAAGAAGCAAAAAGGATTAAAGTCAATTATGACAAGAATCCTTACGGAGATGGGAATGCTGCAAAGAAAATAGTCGACATATTATTAAATAAAGATTTTGATATACAACATATAAACTTTCTCGAGAGGAATTTTCTAAGAGGTGTAAGGTTAATCTATGAAGACATTTCGGTAAATGAATTCGAATCAAAAAATAAGTGTAAAGTGAATGCAATAATAAGGAATGGGAAAATTCTAATACCAAGCAACTCAAAATTATTCAGGGGAGATATTGTTATATACTTATAAATCTTCTAATTTAAATATATCTTCAACCTTTAAATTGAAGAATCTCGCAATTTTTAATGCCAGGCATAGCGATGGTTTGTACTTTCCCTTTTCTATAGCTATGATTGTTTGCCTCGAAACTCCTAGAGCCTTAGCAAGTTCCTCTTGAGTTATTCCTCTTCTCCTTCTAATTTCCCCTAATCTATTCCTTATCTTGCACTCAACCATAACAATAATTTATAAATCAAGAAGTGTAAGCATATAAATAAAAAATATGCTGTAAAGAATCCAAGGTAAAAACTCTTCGAAATATTCACTATGCCAAATTCTCTAAGTAAGAACATTCCAAGGAAAATTATCGATAGTATTGCAAAAGAATATCTAAGAGAGATTAAATAATAATATTCTTCTCTCTCATCCGTAACTATTCCAACTTCCTTCCTCTTAAAATATGTATAAC
>JALUTC010000125.1 GCA_027058345.1 archaeon
GGTCGAATGGAAGATTGACATGTCTAAAGATGATCTTCCGGAAAGTATTCGTAAACAGCTTAAATCCTTATTAGCCGTTTTTAGAATAAAGTTAAAGACTTCGGAGGATTATGAATTTATAGATTCTATAATTAAACAAAGAATCACGGGGAAAGCGCTTATAAATTATCTCATCAATAAATGTACGGAAATGAAGCCTAACGAATTTGAAGAATTCATTGCAAATTTATTGAAAGTAACGGGATTCAAATATGTTAGGAAAACGAAACAAACCAGAGATAGAGGTCATGATATAGAAGCAAGAATTTTATCAGAGTTTTTTGATATACCTGTTAAAATTCAAGTCAAGAATTATAAGAATAAGATATCAAGAAAGATGATAGCAGAATTTAAAGGAAGTCTTGGTATAAATGATATCGGTATTTTTGTAACCACGTCAGATTTTACAGAGGATGCAAAATTGGAAGCAAAGAGGGATAAAGTTGTTCACCTAATAAATGGAGAAAGGCTGTCAAGAATAATTCTTAAGTATTACGATAAACTCGATGAAAAGTATAGAAATAAATTTAAATTAAAACGTAAAAGTATGGAGATAGAGGATTTATACGAGGTACAATTTTCGATGATATTATAAAAGGATGGAAAATATCTCGCATGTAATAATTTGATCTAATAAAAATTTAGATCTAAAATATGAAGGAAAGCGATATAATAAGACGATTTATCGTGTCTTCATTTAATTATTTCAAAAGAAAATACAAAGGAAAATATTTGGTACGAGAATTTGAAGATTTTTTGATGAATACCTTCGATACATTATGCGAGAAAAAATTATGCGAAAAATGTCGTGCCAATTGTCTTACATCGGAACATTTTTACGGAATTTCAACCATCGTCCCAATTATATTTAGGAATAGGGTTTTATATGTATATTTCGACAGAAAGAGTATCGTGGTTGATAATGATCCATGAATTGTATTAGATAAAACTAAGAGTGAATTTATCCAATAATTCTTGAAATGTATATTTTTTATCTTCATCAATTTTAATATCGTATTTTATTGGGATAATTCCTTTCCCCTTCATTCTTTTTAAAATTTTATTTGAGAAATTTTTTGCTACAATACATGAACCTATGCACTCGTTTCTAAGCTCTTCCTTATATTTTAAAACACGTTTCAAATCTTCATATGTTACGGACTCACGTTTAACCTCAACTATAATACATCTCGCTAAACCTATTGGTACTCTTTGCTTAATGAATATATCGACATGTCCTTCTGGTAATGCTTTCTCTCCTAAAATTTCCCAGTTTTCAGTATTCGTATCGATATTAAGTTTTTCAAGCAATTTTTTTAGAATATCAGACAATTTTCTTCTAATTAGAGCTTGTATGATCACTTCCTTCAATGGAAATATATAAGGAGAGATACTTTCATCGATGCTTAACGTCAATTTTGGTGTGAATGTTTTATATCGATTGTAATCGATATTACACTTTTTCTCCGAGTATTCACCCATTTGAGAAACGTTTTGTAAAGTGGTTTGATCCGCTTGAAAGTGTGTTTTTGCGTATCCTCCACGTAATAATAGATTTTCCGCAATATAATTAAATTCGGATCGAATTAACGATTCCTGAAATTTGCGAACTCTTCTCAAAATCAATCTAAACGGAAATGTATACTTCCTACCAGAACGCATGCGTAAAGGCTTCCATTTCGGTATAGCTTCTGGATCATCTATTGCTATCTTGTCAATCACTTCGTACAAATCGTAAGCTTTAGCGGCATAAAGAAAGGAAATGTAATCTCCTACATCTATATCATAAAATGCCCATAGACCATTTATACTATTTGGAAATCCGGCAACACAATGCTTTCTACATAGATCCAAATTATACTTATTTGAAACAGCAATGAAAAAATAATTTTTAGACATAATCTAATTATTTTTACGATATCTTGATCGTTTCAATATTAATTGGAAAATAATAAGGAAAATGAGAGATATTTCTCATCCATAATTAATGATAATTCTAACCGTTATTTTTCCACTTCTTTTAGTAGGTTTCTTATAGCGATTAGTTCTAGGTGGGATTGGGGTTTAAGAAATTTTTTCTTTGGGTCAGCGAAGAGGATATTTTTTTCGATTAGGAATTGTATCGTAGGATTTATTTCCTTATACCTGAGGAAATTCTTATCGCGGAATTCCTTAAGCAATTCAATTATTTCCTCGAACCTTCTCTCGTTTAACCTCTTCTCCTTATATATAATCTCCTCTAACTGCCCATACCTAATCTCATAAAATTCCTCACATAATTCCTTAATATCCTTACCTATCCTTTTCACCTGTATCGCTTCGACGAGATAAATCGGCTTGCCTCCAAAATAATGCCACACGATATCAATCTCCTCGTTACTGAATCCCTTGCTACGTAATATCTTCTCGACGGTTTCTCTGTCAAAATCGTCCACGAGATAATATCTAGAACGACCTTGTAACATGGCTTCATTGTATATCCTTTCAATAAAAGTCGAGTCTGAAGTAATAGCGAAGACATGGCAGATATGGAGGACTTTGGTTAAACTTAGGAGAAAGTTGAATAGTTTGTATATGAGGAACTCGTTTATTTTGATGTCTTTAATAACTTGGAGCTCGTCGAGGATAAGAATGATTCTCTTCTTTTTGGAAATTTTAAGGAAGAAGTCTTCCAAGAATTCGAAAACGTCATCGATAGGTTTATCCTTTAAAAATTCCTTCAAAATATTTGCAGGAATTGGTATGTTAAAAAATTTTAAAACCTTATCGCTCGTCGAAACAATCTCTTCCAATATTTCTCGTAAATCCTTCTCATACCTAATCCTAAATAACACGCGAACGAAGCTTTTATCGTCTATTATATATCGCCTCCTCAAATCTACATAAAAAGCAACATACCCCTTCGGTAACCTGTTTATAACCTCCAACATCAAGCTTGATTTCCCCGAATTTATAGGTCCGTAGATAAAAGTTATAAGATTTGGTTCTTGTTTTATCATGTTCAATAAATCTCTTATCTCTCTTTCACGATTATAAAATTCCATAAAAGTTATAAGAAATTAAACGTTAAACTCTTTTAGGAAACTTCTTATAGCTAAGAGGTTAAGTTTTGACTGTGGTTTAACGAGTTTTTTTCTCGGGTCAACGAATAAGATGTTTTTATCGACGAGGAATAACAATTCTGGTGTAATTTTTTCGTATTTAAACGTATCCTCATGAAGAAACTTCTTGAGCAGAGAAATAACTTTCTCGAAAAATTCTTTGTCATCCTCTTTCTGCAAAATTATCTCGGATATCCAGTTCTTTCTCTCTTCCAATATATCTTCACAATATTCTCTGATATCTCTACGCATATCCTTCGCCTGTATCACTTCAATGATATGTATAGGCTTCCCTCCAAAATATTCCCAAACCATATCAACCTCTTCATCACTAAATCCCTTACTACGTAATATTCTCTCAACAGTTTCTCCGTCAAAATCGTCCACGAGATAATATCTTGCTCTATCCTGTAGCATCGCTTCGTTATATATCCTTTCAATAAATGTCGAATCAGAAGTTATTGCGAAGACATGACAAAGCTTAAG
>JALUTC010000126.1 GCA_027058345.1 archaeon
CGATAACAATATGGACGGAGTCATTAGATAAATATCCGGGATATAAATATTTATCCACTTAATAATATTTTCTTTTAAATAATTTTTTGTGAATATAAATATAATTGTAATTATAAATAGGTATATTGTGATTAGAACCAATGATGTCTTTATTTTTCTAATCGCTGGACTTCTTTTACAAATTGTTACCGTTCCTATAGATAAAAATCTGAAGAAATCCTTCAAGCTTATTGGTAGGAATTTTCCAAAGATATTAATAATCTTCTCCGCCTCTCTAACCATTATTATCGACGATATAATCGTGATTATTGTTGAGACTACGATTATTGTATAAAGAATGTCATCTATCAAATGATTTCTTAAACAAATCTCCGCCATTACAAATGAGAATTCACCCCTAGAAACCATAACAGAACCTATAATTAGCGACGAATACGTTGAATATCCTAATAGAAAGCTCCCAAGACTAAGTATTACATACTTTGATATTATTGCAAGCAAGACTATAAAAAATATTATATAAAATAAGTCTTTAATCATGGTGACATTCGTTATTAAACCTACGTATATGAAAAATATTGCAGCAAATATATCTCGTATTGGTAATAACAATTGTTTTATTTCAGATCTAAACCTTGAGTAACCAAGGATTGCTCCAATTATAAACGAACCAATTGCTACGGAGAAATTTACCAAATGCATCAAGAATGCCATCAAAAAAGATATGCCGAGAATTGTTATAATAACCACTTCTCTCGTAGTATTCTCCCCCAACCAATCTATAAATCTTGGTAAAAATTTCTTACCAAAAAATATTAGAGAAAATGTAATTGCAAGGAATTTTGATATCATTAAAAGTATATTTTCAAAAATGTTTTGCTTTATTATATAGATGCTGCTCAACATTGTAATGAAGAGGATTGCTGCCATGTCTTCAACAATTAATATGCCTATGATTTGTAATATCGCCTTTTCTGGTATCTTTTTTAATTCTTCAAGAATTTTAACAATAACGGCTGTACTACTTATTGAAAATATTGCTCCTAAAATTGCCGAGGTTAAATAATCAAAACCAAGAAATCTTACAAAATATGCTGTCAATAAAAATACTAAAATTATCTCAAATATTGCAAGATATACCGTCTCGATTCCTATCTTCTTTAACTTCCTTAGATTAAATTCAAGACCAACATAAAGCATTATCAGAACAATACCTATTTCGGCAAATGCAATTAATACGTAATTTATCTCAACTATATTTAAAAAACCTTCTCCGAGAAAAATTCCTGCAAGAATATATGCAAGTATGTTAGGTATCCCATACCTACTACATAGTATAGATAATACCCCTACAACAATGAATAATAACCCGATCTGTTTTATAATTTCTATTATTTCCATTTATTAAAAAAACATTTTATCTTTTGTTACTTTTTTATTTAATTATTGGGTACGGCGGCCATAGCGGCGGGGCCACACCCGTTCCCATCCCGAACACGGAAGTTAAGCCCGCCAGCGTTCCCGGTTGTACTACGGTCCGAGAGGCCGTGGGAAGCCGGGATCGCCGCCGGCCCGATAATAAATGTCCCGGTGGTGTAGCCCGGCCTATCATGCGGGACTGTCAATCCCGCGACCCGGGTTCAAATCCCGGCCGGGACGTCATTTCACTTATAAATATAATTTATATCTATTTTATAATATATTTTGCAAATTGTTTCTGAAGTTAACTTTTTAGGTTAGAAACATGAGAGAAGAAATCTTATTGGTAAATGAAGTGCGCAATTTTTTGGAAAAACTTGTGAACTTGAATGAAACCATAGATATTGATAGGTTGAAATATGATAAGGATTATTTCACTCATATTTATAAAATGCTGAAATCTAACTTACTCAAATTGAAGGAATTGAAGAATAGAATGGAAGATTATGGTTTTGATTCAACATTCTTCCCATTGGATGTTGAGAGATATTCTCCATTACAACAAGTAAAGAAAGGGTTTAAAAGAGAGGATATTGAGAATCAGAAGGATGTTGCAAGACATAAAATCATATTAAAGGAGTCCGCGATGTTGAAGAAGAGTTTATATGAACAGACAAAGGCATCGATTTCCAGTCATAATATAGCAATAGGACATTTAGAAGAATTGGGATATGTTGAATGCAAGCATTGCGGTAAGGTTATAAAAGGAAACGATATAATTAAAGTTATAGAGAAGCATGGAAGAATAATTTGTCCAAAATGTTATAACGAAAATGTAACTTTTAAACCAAATCCTGAAAGCATATACAGAATAGAGCTACTGAAATATCTACCATACGATGGTAGAATAGAATATTACATTTCACAACTCGAACCAATTGAAAAGATAATTTATAGAAGGATTATAAGGATTTTGAGAGAGAAGAAGAGAGGTAGCATAAAATCGGTGACTGTAGTATTTAGAGTTAAGAAGAATGGTTCATGGGTATTGAAGAAACAACAGATATTCCTTGATAAGGATAAGAATTTTGAAGAAATGCTGAGAAAGAAATATAAAGACATTGTTATAGAAAAGGTTAAGTATCATTTTAGAAGAAGTTTATTGGTAAGCGGTAAATTCAACAGACAAGTTCTCGTACTAACATATATAAGAATGTTAAGTAATTACCTGCAAGATTTTATAAACAAATTGATAAAGAAGTATGGAATTGATATTGAAAAATTGACAAAGTTTGAAAAATTAAAGAGAGCATTGGATAGAAAATTGCTTGCAACAACGTATGCAATTGATCAAAGGATCATCGATGAAAGAGAGGAATTATTAAGAAGATATGAAGAGGAATTAAAAAAGGAAGGATTCATTGATGAAAGAGGAAATATTGTTGAAGATTTGGAAAAGGCATTAGAATTTAAGAAAAAGTTGAGAAAATTGGCAACAAAATTTGTCCTATTTTTAATAGCATGGGACTTATTCAAATTCTTCCTAATAAAACCATATAGAGAGAGAAGATATGCAGGTATATTTCCAGGATTACAACCAGTACCTGATATATCCATATTAAAGAAGGTTCTAAAGGTTCTTTCAAGTAAGGTTATACCTAAGGTATTGGAGAATTATTTGGGAGAAAAGTTCTATACAATTAGGGATGCACACGAAGTTATTAGTAAAAAATTTGAGATAGAAAAGCTCCTCGAAAATTATCTAAAGGTAATTTCAAGCAGAGCAGTTGGGGCTACGGTTCTATATCTTTATACGGATTTAAATTTAAACGATGTTGAGAAGGTTTTGAATGTAAAGAAGGAAGATGTGAAAGATGTACTAAAGATAATAATTAGATTAGGAAAAAAGGATATAATTCCTGAGGAGAAGATTGCTGATTTAGAAGATGTTAAAAACATAAAGGTTTCTGAAAAAGCCTTGGAATTCTTAAAGCTTGTTAAGACAAGTACAAGAAGGAGGAGAAGAAGGTCTAAAGAATCGGCTGAATAACTATTCATTCACTTTAATATTTCTTTAAAAAATTTAACCTAAAAATTTTTTAAAAAATACATAAATTATATAATAAATGGTGATGCAGATGACAAAGGAAAACATATTTTTAAGAAAGAGAAGTAAGGATATTATGCTTGCATTAGCAGAGAAGGATGAATGGTACATATATGAGTTGGCATTAAAAGTTGCATCAACATATGCACATATATTTAATATCGTTAAAAAGCTTCAACAACTAGGCCTTGTTGAAACTGTTAAAAAAGGTAGAAAAAGATTTATAAAGTTAACAGATAAGGGAAAAAAGCTTGCACAATTAATTAAAGAAATCGATGAATTGATTAAAAGTTAAAAATATTTCTTAGCAAATCCTCTAAGGATTCTTTTGTATATTCTTTTTTATATTTTTTTAAATATTCTATAACTTTGGATTTTTCATTAAGCTTTATACCAAACTTTTCAAGAACTTCTTTCTTTTTATATAAGTATTCTACAAATTGTGTAACGTTTGATGGTCTATTTTTCTCCACTGCTCTTTCAAAATCTATAAATACGATTCTATCATCACTTATTATTATGTGCTTTTCAGGATTATTCATCTCCTCCTTTTGTATCTTATGCTTATCTAATATAAAGCATATCTCAAATATTTTCTTTATGACATTAAATATCTTATCTCTATCCCTCTCTCTTCTTAAAAATTCTCTCAAATTTATTCCTCTTATATATTCCATCTCTATCTCCATTTTCTCATTATTGAATGAAAACAATTTTGGAACAAAATCGTAATTGGATAATTGTTTTAAAATTCTTACTTCCTTTTCAAAATTCCTGTATAACCCTTCCTTAAATCTCTTTATAACAGTCCCTCTCTCCGTTAAGTATATTTCGGAATGCCATCCCTTAGCAATATGTTTCATATAATTTTTCACATTTTATTTATATATTATGAGCTTTTTAAGAGAAATCAGAAGCGAAAGAAATAATTTACTAAAGGAGATTTCAAAAAAGGAAGGAATTGACGAGGATAAATTGAGAAGAAGAATTTTAAAAGGACATATTGTTGTTATAAAAAATTATAATAGAAATGTTAAACCCGTAGCAATTGGTAAAGGATTAAAAATAAAGGTTAATGCTAATGTTGGAACAAGTCCTGATTACATTAATATCAACGAAGAGGTGGAAAAAGCAAAGGCAGCAATTGAATATGGCGCCGATACTATAATGGATTTAAGTATAGGAGGAGATTTGGATAAAATAAGAAGAGAATTGTTGAAACTTAATGTTCCTTTAGGTACAGTACCCATTTATCAAGCTGGTATAGAAGCTAGTAGAAAATATGGAAGCATTGCCGATATGAATGAAGATATTGTACTAAATGTTATAGAAAAGCACTTTAAAGAGGTAGATTTCGTAACATTACATGCAAGTATAACAAAGGAACTTGTTGAAGAATATAAAAAGGTTAAAAGATTAACTGGCATTGTCTCAAGAGGAGGATCCTTTATATATTGTTATATTGTTAAAAATCAAGAAGAAAATCCTATATACAAAAATTTTGAATACATTTTAGAAATGGCTAAAGAATATAACGTAACGATAAGTCT
Source organism: archaeon (assembly GCA_027058345.1). Lineage (GTDB taxonomy): Archaea > Hydrothermarchaeota > Hydrothermarchaeia > JALTZZ01 > JALUTC01 > JALUTC01. Next base: position 5,077 of record JALUTC010000126.1, read on the forward strand.
TGGAGACTCCTTTAGACCTGGATCCCTATTCGATTTAGACGAGCTATATTATGAAGAATTATTAGTAACAAGGAGGCTTGTAAAAAAGGCGAGAGAAAATCTTGTACAAGTAATTGTTGAAGGACCGGGACATGTTAGATTGGATAAAATTCCAGGATTAATAAAATTTATAAAAAAGGTAACATATAATTCTCCTCTATACACTCTAGGACCATTGGTAACGGATATCGCAGCTGGATATGATCACATATCATCTGCTATAGGAGCAGCTATCGCCGCATATTACGGAGCAGATTTTATATGTTACGTAACACCAGCTGAACATCTATCTCTACCTTCAAAGGAAGATGTTATAAAAGGTGTAATTGCTGCAAAGATTGCTGCACATGCTATCGATATTATTAGAGGAAAGGATATCGATTTAGATTATAATATGTCTGAAGCAAGGGGAAGATTAGATTGGGATAAGCAGCTTAAATATGCAATAGATAAAAGGAGGTTTCTTGAATATAGGAATAAAAGAAGATCAATTTCTGATGCATGTTCAATGTGTGGTAAATATTGTGCAATGAAATTATCCAAAACTCAATAGGATTTTGCTACTCTATAAATTTTATCCGTCCTTTCTTTACATACCAGACAATAACCATCTTCCTTTTTTTCAATAGCTTCTCCAAGTACTCTTAACCCAGTCTTTTCTTCAATATATCTTCCACATGAATCCTTACCGCATAACGAAATCTCATTTATATATCCTTCCCTTATATCTTCAATCCTAAATATTCTTACAACATTTTCCTCTAAGAATTTCCATGCCCTTTCCCTTAAATTTTTATAAATATCGTTCATCATATCTTTTAAAGTATTTTCCAAATCTTCATCCCTAACCTTAATCCTCTCCATTTTATCCCTTCTAAATATTGTGACAACTCCTTCATCAACATCTCTAGGACCAATCTCTATCCTTATAGGAATTCCCTTCATTTCCCAATAGTAAAATTTGCTTCCTGGCGTTTCATCTTCTCTCAAATCAATATAAATCTTATACTTTTCCTTCAATAAGTTATATATTTTCCATGCCTTGTTCAAAACCTTTTGTCTAGATTCTTTGTAAATTATTGGAATAATAACTATTTGATATGGAGAAATTTCTGGTAAAAGTATTAATCCACGATCATCTCCATGTATTGCAATTATTGAAGCAATAACTCTATCAGATATACCATAGCATGTTTGGTATACATATTCAAAGTTACCATCGACTTTCTCATACTTTATATTAAAAGGTTTGGAGAAATTTTGTCCAAGATTATGTATAGTTGCTATTTGTAAACTCTTCCCATCGGGGAAAATTGTGTCGAAAGCTATCGTATAAATAGCGCCTGGAAATTTATCCCAGTCAGGTCTTTTATTTATCAAATAAGGTATTGCAATTCTGTCGAAAAATTTTTTATATATTTCAATTGCTTCCTTTACCTGTGCTTCAGCTTCTTCAAATGTTCTATGAAAGGTATGCGCTTCTTTAAATGTTGTAATTTCTCTCAATCTAATTAATGGTCTTGTATGTTTTGTTTCATATCTAAAAACGTTCACAATCTGATATATTTTCAACGGCAAATCCTTATGACTCTTAATCCAAAGGGACACTATAGGATATATAGCTGTTTCTGAAGTAGGTCTCAATGCAAGCTTTACATTCAACTCCTTACTTCCACCCCTTGTTACCCAATATACTTGTTCTTCAAACCCTCTTATGTGTTCGGATTCCTTTCTTAAAAAGTCTTCAGGTATTAGCAATGGGAATAATACTTCTTCATGACCATGATTTTCAAGAATTTCCTTTATAATTTTTATTACACACTCCCTGATTTTCATACCATATGGTAACCATACATATAATCCTTTCACAGGATATCTTATGTCTAAAATCCCTGCCTTTTCCAATATTTGATTAAACCATTCACTGAAGTTCTCTCTTTTCATAATAACACCTCATTGCCTAGTAATAATTTCACTTATGTCACGCCCTATAATGAATAAATAAGTGTTTGACTTTTAAATTTTCCTATTGTTAATTTTTTAATTATTATTTGGAGCCCGCGACACCCGTCTGACGTTGCATTGCGCAATAGGATGAGGACGGGGCCCTTGCGGGTGTATACATTATAATCTAACTTCTCTTAATTTTAACCTAATTGGAGTAAATATCAAGAGATATATGAGTAATAGTACTAGAGCAGCCCCCCATGCTATTTGATGATAATTTTCGTACGGCTGTTGAACAAGATTATATATTAACAAAGGTATTGCACCTATAGGTTTATCTAAACCTTCAAAATATACTCTTGTTGAACCACCTATTGTAAATAATAGTGGCGCGGTCTCTCCAGCAGCTTTGGCTATGCCTATTAATATTCCTGTAAGAATTCCTCTTCTAGCAATTCTCACCATTACTTTAAATATTACCTGAAATCTCGTCAAACCTAAACTATAAGCTGCTTCCTTATAATCCTTTGGAACCTCTCTAAGAGATTCTTCAGTTGAAATTGCTACATAAGGCATCATTATTATTGCTAGGGCAAAAGCTCCGGCGATTGCTGAATATGTACCCATTGGTGTTACTAGAATGAACATTGAGAATAATCCAACCAAAATTGTTGGAAATTCCATCATTATCTGAAGTAAAAGCCTTGTGGCTCTTCCTATAAAGCTATTCGGATATTCATATGCAAAGATTCCGGCCATTATTGCTATAGGAATCCCAAGCATTGACGATAACGTTACTAATATAAATGTTCCAATTATTGCAGGTCCAATTCCTCCAAGTTCATGTCCAGGTGGCGGTAATGTTCCTGTTAAAAATTCTATCCCTCCCTTAATAAGAACTGGAAATCCTTTGATAAATATTGTAAGCAATATATGGAATAGGGGAAGAATTGCTAAAAGTGATAAAATTATAATTCCAAGCAAAAAAATCCTGTCCTTTAATATCCTTGTGTTAATACGTTTCATATTTCCATCTCCTTATTATGTATAAGGCCAAAATATTTATAATCAGACCTATAAAGAAGAGGGATAATCCCGCAGCGAATAGTGCAGAAACCATATACTCGTAAACAAAGGCATTTCCAAATTGATTTGCTATCAATGATGATATCGTATATCCAGGAGCAAAAAGGCTTATATCTATATTGAATACATTCCCAATCACTAAACTTACAGCAACAGTTTCTCCAATTGCTCTGCCAAATGCTAAAATCATTCCAGCGACTATCGCAGGTTTTATATATCCTAATAATACTTTGGTTGCTTCATATCTCGTTGCTCCCAATGAGTATAAAGCTTCTTTATACATTTGTGGTATCATTCTATAAGCCTCTCTTATGATTGATGTAGCGAATGGTGTTACCATTATTCCTAATAATACTCCTGCAGATAAGTATGAAAAACCTGTAGTTGGTGGATAAGAGAACAAAGGAATAAAGGATAACGATTGATATAAAGGTTCCATGACATAATTCTTTAAGAATGGGACAAGAATAAAAGCTCCCCATATACCGTACAATATTGTAGGTAACCCTGCCATTATATCGCTTGCTATTATAAAAAATTCCTTTAACCTTTTAGGTGCATAATCTACGATGAATATTGCAAGTGATATAGATAAAGGAAGCGAGATAATTATTGCTATTATTGATGTATATAAGCTACCATATATTGCCGCTAATACTCCATAATATTCTTCCTCTGGAATTTCCGACGCGTTCCAAACATTTGTAAAATATATTGCGAGACCCTCCCTTTTAAATATCTCGTATGAATTTAGGAAATAGACTATTAGCATTAATATGAAAATTCCAAAGACTAAAGAAGAAAAAGGTAGTAAAAAAATTTTTAAATAGTCTTTCATTCAATCATCTCGGCAGCTCTTATTCCTATTTCGGCAACTTCTTTAGGTAGTGGAGCATATCCTGGCATTATATAAGTATCTTTTTGTCCTTCTGTCATAATCCACTTTATAAATTCTTTTAGTATTTTAGCTTTTTCATCAGGATAATCTTTCCATACAATCATATGGCTTACTGCAATTATGGGATATGAATTGTTTCCTGGTGGGTCAAGTAAGTTCTCTATCTTTTCTTCATAACCTCTATCAGGCTCGGGAAAAACCAGAGCAACATTTTTCACAGCTTCTTTTATCGTTTCTTGTTCAGGTTTTACAAAATTCCCCTCTCTATTTTCTATTAAAGCAATACTTAAATTTTCTCTTATAGCATAAGCATATTCTACATATCCAATAGTATAAGGTGTTTGCTTAATGATTGCAACTACTCCCTGGTTGCCCTTTCCTCCAAGACCTCTTCCAAGTTTATCAACAGGCCAATCGACATATTTCCCACTTCCAACCTTTGTTCTCCATTCTTCACTTATTATGCTAAGGAATGTTGTAAATATTTCTGTTGTTCCACTGCTATCACTTCTATGTACAACGATAATCTTTTCATGTGGCAATTTTTTATCTGGATTTAATCTCTTAATCCTTTCATCGTCCCAATATTCTATCTTACCTAAAAATATATCTACGAGAACATCCCTACTCAATTTTAGCTCATCTACATTTGGTACGTTAAATACTATTGCAACAGCCCCTATTATTATAGGAAATTGTAGTATTTTTCCTTTTTTCTCCAGTTCCTTCCATAGCTGTTTCTTTATTGGAGGATCGCTTAGAGCAAAATCTACGAGACCTTTTTTAAAATCATTTAATCCTTTTCCACTCCCTCCTCCATAGTATTCTATCCTTACATTAGGCATTTCCTTTATAAACTCTGAAATCCATTTCTCAAACTGAGGTTGCGGAAATGTTGCACCACTTCCAGTTATGGTTATGAATTCCTTCTTTGTACACATTGGTATAAATATGATAGCAAGAAATAATATTAGTAGAAATTTTCTAATCATAATTTATATATTTTTGTATAAAATTAAATGTCTTACTTACTTAAACAATATAAAACAATTTTTTACATAAAAATATATAATTTATATATGGAATATAGGAAGATATTTTTAAGTGGGAGGTCAAGTTACATTATATCATTACCCAAAAAATGGGTTAAGAAGATGAATTTGAAACCTGGTGATATTATAATAATTAGGGAAGAAGATTCTAAACTTGTTATATATCCAAAGACATTTTCTGATAGGAAATATAGAGAAGTAACAATAGAAGCAAAGGGAGAATATGAAGAGATTTTAAGATTAATAATTGCATATTATCTTGCTGGTGCTGATAAGATAAAGATATTACTTAGCAGCAACGATAACCATTTGAGAGAGCGATTGAGAGAAATAACTCATAGATTAATAGGAATAGAAATTTTAGAAGAGAATGAGAAATATATATCATTTGAAATTGTTTTAGATGATAATAGATTAAGACTTGATGAGATTATGAGAAGAATGGCAAATACGATTAGGTCAATGATACATGAATTAAAGTCAGCAATTATATCTGGAAGGAATTCAATGCATGAAATACTTAATAGAGAAAATATTGTAGATAAATTATATTTTTTAATTGTTAGAAAAATAAAGACATCGATAATTAAATACGAAAGCGATGTCGCAGATTTAAGAGAATTACTTGGATATAGAATCGTTGCAAAAAGCTTTGAAAGAATAAGTGATCATATAGAAAATATCTCTAAAAATATAGCTAATATGAACAGCATGTTATATAATATAAAGGATGACATGATAAAAATATTGAACGAAATATGTAATGT
>JALUTC010000127.1 GCA_027058345.1 archaeon
GTATTTATAAGAGGATTGATTTAAAATTTTCAGGAATAGTTTCTCTAGCATTATCAATCTTAATTTTTTTGTTAAGAAAAAGGAAATATATAAAATGATGAGCGGAGCTCTCACTGAAAAATGATGAAGATCTTGAGTTCTGAATATGAGGATAAATGTCGTAATAACAAGGCACGCATTACAAAGACTATTAGAAAGAGCTCCGAGAAAATTTAAAAAATTCAATGTAGATGTAATTTTAAATACCTTCGAAAATATAATAAAAAATGGGAGAATTGTTGAAGGAAGAGATTTATTAATATTTACATCAAAATATATATTAGTTTGTTCTAAAATTGAGGACAAAATTATAATAAAGACCGTTATGCAGGCAAAGAATTATAAGATTTCGTATGAGAAACTTTACAAAATGTCGAAAGAACATGATTGGAATGTTGTCTCGTTTTTAAATAGTAGGAAAAGGTTAAAAGAATGGATTGATTCTATGTTAAGAAAATAACCTTATTGGTTTAAGATTATACTTCTCTTCCAACCTGATTATTTCGTTCAATTTTGATATCCTTTCACCACCAACAACTCCAAATTTAACAATCTCCGATTTTATGCCTATTGCAATATGCGATATGATATTACTTTCTGTCTCACCAGATCTATGTGCAGTTACCAGCACCATATTCCTCTTTCTCGCCTCTTCAACGGCTCTTATAGTTCTAGTTAATGTTCCAGCTTGATTTGGCTTTATTATTATAGCATTTGCTACGTCCCTTATTCTTTTATAATTTGTTGCAAATAAATCATCACCACAAATCAATCTATCCTTTAATTCGTTAAATATTTGTTTAAATCCTTCGTAATCCTCTTCATAAACAGGGTCTTCAATGTAATAAACGTCATACTTTTTCGCTAACTCTATTATATATGATATATGTTCTTCTCTGGATAATTTCTTATCCCTATAAATATACAATCCTTTTTGCTCGTTATAAAGTTCAGTTGCAGCAATATCCAAACCAATTTTTATCGTAACGTTATATTCTTTAGATATCTCATCAACAACTTCTCTCAAAATTTTTAAAGCTTCTTCATCATTTAATGCTACACACCATGCTCCTTCATCACCTTTACCCAATGGATAATTCGATTTAAGTTTTTCCTTCAACCTTTTATGTATCGTTGCATTTATAAAGCATGCTTCCTTAAAGCTTTTCGTTTGAGGAATTACCAAGAATTCCTGAAAGTTTGTCGAATTTATTGCGTGAACACCTCCACCAATTACATTTCCTAAAGGAAGTGGAAGTTTATTTGCAAATATACCCCCTATATATCTAAATAGTGGAATTTCAAGCGTGTTAGCAGCTGCGACAGCATTTGCTATTGAAATTGCGATTGCAAGATTTCCTCCAATTTTTGAGAAATTTTCTGTTCCATCATATTCCTCCAATTCCTTATCGACAATTTCTTGCTCTAAAGAATCGTGACCAATTAATCTTTTCCTTAAATTCTTAAATTCCTCTAAGGATTTGTTCACATCTCCATTTGGATATGATACGGCTTCGAATCTTCCTTTACTAGCACCGCTTGGTGCGGAGAATTTTCCGGAAGATTTCTTTGTAAAAACTTCGACCTCTATTGTTTTATCTCCCCTACTATCAAGAATTATTCTAGCTTTTAAATCGGTTATTATTGTTTCCATTATACAATTACCTCCTTTTTTGGTGGAAGCCTTCTCCTTACAGTTATTGGTATTACACCTTTTTCAAATTCTTTCATTGCAATATCTATTGGGTCTATTAAACCATTTGGAACTTTTATCAAAGGTGGAGCTCCCATTGCTATTTGCAATGCTCTTGCACCAATTATTCTAGCAATTTCATACTTCGTATACTTTTCAGTCATAATAAACACCAAAAGCAATATGGGGCCGCCAGGATTTGAACCTGGGTCACCGGCACCCCAAGCCGGCAGGATCACCAGGCTACCCTACGGCCCCTTATATTCTTCGATTTCAATTATTTCATCCAAATAATCTGCTTGAGATAGGAACATTCTCCTACAGCAATACCTCTTAATTCCCAAATCGTCCAAAACCTTGGCAGGATGTTCTCCCCTTTGTACTCTTTTTTTATATTCTTCATACTTATCAGCAATTATAGCACCGCAACTAAAGCATCTAATTGGTATGATCATAAAAAACACCTAAAATTATATTATCTGTAAGATGTTTGCCATCTTGCTCTTGCACCATGTCCACCGAACTTCTTTGGCTCGACAAATCTTGGATCTCCTTTTAGAAGCATTTTATCGTACGATACAATTATTTCCTTCAAATTAGGATCGTTGAAATATTGTACCAAACCTCTAGCAATTGCCATCATTGCAGCAACTGTCTGTCCCATGAATCCGCCGCCTTCAACTTTAACATCGATATCAACTTTATTTATGTAATCCTTTGTCAACGTTATCAATTCCATTATTTTTAGTCTAGCCATTTCAGGCTGCCATAATTCTACCGGAATTTTATTTATTCTAATTCTTCCAATTCCTTCTCTAATTATTGCTTTAGCTCTAGCACATTTCTTTCTACCAGTAGCGATTACAATTTTTTTCTCCTCCGTCATAATTTAGCACCCAATTCTCTTGACAATTCTAATAATGTTATATATTTAGGAATTTTTAACTTCGAAACATGAGCATCTGGTATTGTTATAAATTCATGTTCTCTTCCTTTTAATTCTCTTGGAACTCCGATATATACTCTTAACCTTTTCAATGCTTCTCTACCTTTAGCCTGCTTTCTTGGAAGCATTCCTCTAATAGTTCTCTTTATTATACCATCCGGTCTTCTTGGGAATTTTGGTCCGAATCTATGTGGATTAATTACAGATTTTCTTTCAAACTTTATATATTTATATTCATCGATTAAATATCTTCTTCTACCTGTAATTACTGCTTTTTCTGCATTGACTATGATGATTCTTTCTCCTAATAATAATTCCTTAGCAACATAACTTGCCAATCTTCCCAATATTAAACCTGTAGCATCAATTATCTTAACCATATAAAATTACCTCATGATTTTAACATTGGAACCTTTAGGATTAATCTTGACCAAATCCAATATTTTTAAGCATTTTCCACCAACTCTTTCGATTTTTTCCCTAGCTTTTTTTGAGAATGATAATGCTGCTACGATTACTGGATGATTTATCTCTCCTCCTCCTAGAACTTTTCCAGGAACAATTACCATATCGTTTGGTTTTGTATATTTCGCAATTTTTCCAACGTTTACTTCAGCTCTATTCCTTCTAGGAGTTTCCAATCTCTCTGCAATATCTTTCCATATCTTTGCCTTATATTCCCAGCTTTTTCTTCTCAACTCCTTTATTAAAGGTTCAAGAGCTGGACTTACCATAAAAATTTATTTAAAATTTTGTCAAAATAAAAAATGAGATAATATATGCAAATAATATCAGTAGGCGCTGAAGCTATAATATATAAGGAAGGTTCTTTTATAATTAAGGAAAGGGTGAAGAAATCTTATAGAAATGAGCAGATAGATGAATATTTAAGAAAGTTTAGAACTAAAAGAGAGGCAAAACTTTTACACGAAGCAAAAAAGGCTGGAGTCCCAGTTCCGTTTATATTTGATGTCGATGATTATAGAATTGTGATGGACTATATCGATGGAAAAATATTGAGAGATGTTGTTGACAAGTTGGATGATAATTTTAGAAGAAAGTTATTTGAAAGAATAGGGGAGTATGTTGGAAAATTGCATAAATATGGTATAGTTCATGGAGATTTAACAACAAGCAATATATTAATTAAAGAAGATAAAATATATTTTATAGATTTTGGTTTGGGAGATTTTACAAAAGACTTAGAGGATTTTGCCGTAGATTTATTATTGTTTAAAAAATGCATTAGAACAAGCCATTATAGATACGAGAATGAAATCCTAGAAGCATTCCTCAAAGGATATTGTAAAATTGTCAAGAACTGTAACGAGATAATCAAGAGAATGAACGAAATAGAAAGAATGGGTAGATATTTCAAGAGAGGTGGTGGTGATTAATTGCATATCTCTTCATCATAAATACATTTCATATAAAATATTTAAAGAAATTGCGTTTTCTGACGAATATGAATTTTATGATACCTATCCAAATCCTGAAGATAAGCTCGTCGTTCAAACTGCTACTAGAATAGATATATACTTTTATAATGATAAAGAGAGAATAGACATAATAAATTTCTTAAAGAAGAGGTATTTTTATAGAGAAATACCATATTCATATTATAAAAATAGGGATGCAATTTTATACTTGTTGAAATGTCTTTGCAGAATACAATCAAAAACCCTATCGGAAAATTATCTCGACGAATTAATCAGATACAATTATAAGAGGTTCGAAAACTTTTTAAGCAAGGAATTTAGAAGAATATTTCTAAAGTGCTTCGAAATATCATTAAAATATAGATTAAAAAATAATATAAAATATATTGTATATGAAAAGATAAAAGACAAGATATATAACAAGAAGGTTCTCATTCATGGATTATCGAGAAGTGCTATATATATTGCTAAGCATATATCAAAGAGAAACCTATTTATATATCATAGGGATAAAAGATTGCTCAATATATTATATGGGGATGAATTTTCAGAGTGTTTCATAGATGACATAAGAAAGATTAAAGATATAGACGTTTACATATGTGCAACGCTTGCATCACATGAAAGGATTAGTGAGGATATATTTAAGAATTATAGCAAAAAGGTTTATGTTATAGATATTTCTCCATTTAAAAATTTCAAACTAAAGGGTGGTGTTTATGTCGAATATGACTCTGAAATTAGAAGGATTGTTGAAGAAAACTTTCAAAATGAATTGAGAGAGGCATCGATAATTGAAAAAGTATTGAGAGAAATCTCATACAAGATTCCATATTTTTAAGCACCAAATTTCTCCAACTTGTTTATTAAATTTAATAAATAGTTCATTAAGTCTAGCGCTCTTATCCTACCTATGTATCCCTTTGCACAGTCCCTTTCAGAAAACTTCTCAACATCATCCTTCCTAACTTCTGGCCCAACGATTAACATGGGAACTTCATCTCCCGTATGATCCCTTACAGAACATGGAGTTGTGTGATCAGCCAATAGTACGAAGTAGTTATCCTCTATAAATTCAAAAACAGGGTTAAGTGCTTTATCTATCTCTTCTATTATCCTTACCTTTCTCATAAAATCTCCATCGTGCCCTGCTTCATCCCCTTCCTTTATATTTAATAGTACGAAATCATACTCATTCAATAAATTCAAAGCCTGATTTATTCTATCTTCATATTTTTCCTCAGAATCTTCAACATGCATTCCAAGCAATCTTCCAACTCCCTTTATTATTGCTGTCTTTGCTATACATGCTCCTCTAATCCCATATTTTGATTGAAAACTTTCCACCCTCTTTATTTTACCAGCTCCTCTTACGAGAAGAATGTTAGCCTTTGGCTTACCCTCATTCTCTCTCTTTATATTTTCAGGATGATTATTGAGCAATTCATAAACCTTCTTTGTAAATTCATTTATTATTCTAGCAGTTTTTCTGGAAGATTCATCATTTACTAAAGGAATGCATTCTCTAACTCTTTCACCAACTTTATGAGGATCTGTATCAGATACTTTCTCTCCTAAATTTTTACCTCTAAGAATAAGTACCCCTCTGTGTGAGAGAGAAGTTTTATAAATTATTTTGACATCATCTATCCTTCCTATACTATTTATAACATCGTCAAATATATATCCATTTTCTATCCTACCAGCTCTTCTATCCAATACTATCCAATCATTGTTAACCGTTGCAAAGTTTGTTCTGAAAGCAATATCTTCATCACCCAATTCCAATCCAACACCTAATGCTTCGAGAGGCCCCCTGCCTGTATAATATTTATATGGGTCGTATCCAAGTATTGACAGGTGAGCAACATCACTTCCTGGTCTTATTCCAGGAGAAATTATATCCAAAATACCATTTATACCCATTTTTGACAATTCGTCGATATTTTTTTTCGAAGCATATTCCAATGGTGTTTTGTAACCAAGTTCTTTTATTGGTCTATCCGCAATACCATCTAAAACGAGCATGAATACTTTCATGATAATTCAAAAATTGTTCCAAATTTTAAATTTTAATTATATTTATGAATAATCAGGAAGAAGTAATTGTAAAAGAATATATTGAAGAAGAGGATGAATTTAGATTTAGTAGGAAATCACCATATGATGAAAGAAAGTTGGTTTATAAGTCAGACAGTTGTATTCTTTGTGAATTTTGTGTAAATACTTGTCCCACATTAGCTTTAAGTATAAATGTCAGGGCATCGTATATAAACGTTTTGAAATTAAAATTGAATCCAGAGCTATGCATATTATGTGGCTTATGTTATAACGTATGCATATTCAATTCAATGGAATTTTTTGTTAACAATAGCAAATCTGATAGGATCATTAGATATAAAGGTAGGTTCGAATTTCATGAAGAAAGATGTTCAACGAGAGAAGATGGTAGCCTATGCAACGATTGTGAACTTGCATGTCCTAGAAATGCGATAAAGGCATATATTAAAAATGGTAAGAACACAATAGAAAGGGATGAAGGTAAATGCATATACTGTAGTAACTGCGAAAATTCCTGTCCGAGAAATGCAATCAAGGTTGAGAAGTTTTTAAAGGGAGAAATCGAATTTTTCGACGAAAAATGTCAAGCATGTGGTGCATGTATAAATGTATGCCCTACAAATTCAATAAAGGTTTCGAAAAAGCTTGGAAAAAAATTAGAAATAAATGAAAAGACATGTATATATTGCAAGGCATGTATGAACGTATGCCCAGTAGATGCGATAAAGGTTATAAGAAAGGAATTTATTGGTGAGATAGAAATTTTGAATGAAAACTCACCAAACATAAAATCCTTTATTGAAAGAGCAAAAAATATTATAGATTAATTCTTAATTTTTTATATTATTTTTTATGCCGAAAAAGTATAAGAAAAAGTTACCTAAGCCTAAAAGTGAAGCCGAGAAATTATGGGACAAAATAAAATATTCTTTTCCAGACTGTCAAGGTACATATCCAGAATGTCCTAATGAAGAAATTGATGTCTCAAATCCTCCAATAGAATGTAAAACATGTCCAGTATATTTCGAATATAAAAAGAAAAAGGGTATATTATGATAATAATAGATGCAAAGAATAAAAAGCATAAGGAATTGAATGAGGAGATAGAAAAATATTTAAACAATGGTTATAAGAGAATAAAACTTATAAATGTTAATGGTCAACGCTACATATTTGCTGGAGTAAAAGGAGACTATTATCTAGAAATAGAAGGTGTTGCAGGAGATGATTTAGGAGCATTCATGGATGGTCCAACAATTGTTGTTAAAGGAAACTGTCAAGATGCTGCTGGAAATACAATGAACTATGGAAAGATAATAATTCATGGAGATGCAAGAGATGTAATTGGATATGCTATGAGAGGTGGATGCATTTATATTAATGGAGACGTCGGCTATAGAGTAGGGATTCATATGAAAGAATATAAGGAGAAAAGACCATTGATTATCGTCGCTAATACTGCTGGAGATTTTCTAGGCGAATATATGGCCGGCGGAATATTAATAGTCCTAAGACTTAAAGGAAATTATATAGGAGATTTCATTGCAACAGGTATACATGGCGGCCGAATATATATAAGGGGATATGTTGATGAAGATAAATTAGGATATGGAGCAAAGATTGAAGAATTTAAGGATGAAGATGTCGAATTTTTAAGGAATAAACTTGAAGAGTTTTGCAAAATATTTGGATATGATTTGGACAAAATTTTAAGAAAGGATTTTACAAAAATCGTTCCAATATCTCATAGACCATATGGAAAATTGTATACGGAATAAATAATATTATGAAGATAAATGGTGTTGAAATAGAAGATACATTTGCAGAAGCATTCAATCTATATTTTGCAAGAATATTAATAACTGGAATAACAAAGAGATACGCCTATGAAGCTGCAAGAGAAGCTACAGGATATGGAACATCTCTGATAGGATGTACCGCAGAAGCTGGAATAGAAAAATATTTAAGTACGAATGAGACATTTGATGGTAGGCATGGATATGTTATACAAATATATACAAGTAAGAAGAATATAGAGAAGGAATTAATAAATAGGATTGGTCAATGCATATTAACAGCACCTGGTACTAGAGTATTCAATTATTTAAATTCTGAGGAAAAGGTTCAAGCAGGATATAAGCTTAAATATTTTGGTGACGGATATGAAAAAGAGGTTGAAATTTTTGGAAGAAAGTGTATATCCATACCGATAATGTTTGGAGAATTCATTGTCGAAAAGGAGTTTGGGATAAAGAAAGGAGTTGCTGGTGGAAACTTTATTATAATAGCGAGGTCACAATCCTCTGCATTGCTTGCTGGTGAGGTTGCAGTTGAAGCAATAAAAAATGTTGAAGGAGTAATAACACCGTTTCCATCTGGATTATGTGCCTCTGGATCTAAGGTTGGTTCTAGATATAAATTTTTAAAGGCATCGACGAATGAAAAGTATTGTCCAACATTAAAGGATATAATACCAGATTCAAAGGTTAAAGATGCGAATGCTGCAATAGAAATAGTTATAAATGGAATGGATATAGAATCCGTTAAAAAGGCAATGAAGGTAGGGATAATTGCTGCAACAAAGGTGGATGGTGTTATAAGGATTTCTGCTGGAAATTATGAAGGAAAATTAGGGAATATAAAGATAAGTTTACATGAACTTTTTGAATAATATTTCAAAAATAGGAAACACAAAAAATACAATTATTATTATATTTAAAATTTTAATAAAAATTCTTGCATAATATATTTCTTGAACCTTATATATTTTGTACATTAAAATACTGGATATAATATAAATGAAGGATAAAGTGAAGATTGTTAAATATGCTTGTATGATTTTTAAAAACATTACTGACACTATTAAAAGCAAAGGGAGTAAAAGTGATGAAAATAGTAATGATTTTCTGATTCCGAATTTTGTAGGAAATGATGGAATATTTGCTCTGCTATAATCCTCGATATAATATAGTGAGATGAAATTTATGTGTAAAATCGACCAAATATATACGAATGAAAATAGGAGTATGCCATTAAATGTTATCTCCGAATAATAAGCGACGGAACCTCCAAGTGGAAGTAAACCTCCTGCAATGCTACCTAAAATTATTCCAAAGAGTGTTCTTCTCTTTAATAACAGAGAATAAACGAAAACATTTATTAGATATCCTACTAAAGCAAAAATTGGAATGAAAATATTTATTTCAAATCCTAAAATAATGGATAGCAATAATAATAAGATTGAGATTTTTTTTGCACTGCTTATACTAAACCTTCCTTTAACGAGTGGCCTATTTCTTGTACGGAACATCAATTTATCTATGTCGACATCGATAATCATGTTAGCAATCGTAGCCGATGAAACTGCTAGAAATGTTGTTAAAAATAGCAGTATGAGAATTTTTGGTTCGATATTTAATTCGGAACATATTAGGTAGGAGAATATTGATGAAAAAACAAGCATCAATGTTTGCTTCAATTTTATTAGTTCGAGAAATTCCCTAATCATTAATCATTTTTAATTATTTTAGCAACAAAAAAAGCCTCCGTATCATTATCCTGTGGATGTATTCTCAAGCATTTTTTTATGCTATTGTCGTAACTTTTATCCTTATACTTTAATATTGGATTCCTCCTCTTTATAGGCAATTTAATATCAAGGATTTCCGCATTTGTTTCTCTTAATAGAAAATCGATGACCTCTTCGTTTTCTTCAGGCTCTGTTGTACATGTAGAATAGACGAGAATTCCTCCAGGTTTTAACGCTTTATATGCAGCGAGAATTAATTCCTTTTGAAGTTTTGAATAATATTTAACCATTCTATAATTCCATTCCTTTAAATGTCTATAATTTTTTCTAATCATTCCAACATTTGAACACGGAGCATCCAATAAAACTTTATCGAATCTATTTTCATATTTTGAAAATTTCCTACCATCCATTATTGTTACCTTTGCAATCGTAACACCCATTCTTTGAAGATTGGAAATCAATATATATGCACGATCGCGTCTAACATCATTTGCAACGAGATATCCCTCATTCCTCATATACATTGCTATCTGCGTAGCCTTAGCTCCAGGGGCGGCCGCCATGTCTAATACTTTTTCTCCAGGTTTTGGTTCAAGAACTATTGGTGGTATCATGGATGCTGCTTCTTGTATAAAGAAGTATCCGAGATTATGTTCAATTGTATTTCCTACCTCTTTATTTATGAAAAATCCTTCCTTACACCAAGGGATTTGTTCTAAAGTATATTTTTCTTCCAAATATTCCTTAAATTTATGCAAATCAACCTTTAAAGTATTTATTCTTATACTGATTCTAATTGGTTTATTTAAGTATTCGAAGAATTCCCTACTGTTATCTATTTCTTCGTAATGTTCTACAAATTTTGGATTTATTTGTCTAATATATTCCTTTGCATCCACATTTTATTTATTTGCTTTTTAATTTATTACCTATATTTAAAGGTGATAGCAATGATTGTTAAGTATGTTGACGACAATGATTTATACAACATGTATCTAAGAATCGAAGAGGAAGAGGATATTGAAGAAGAATTTGAAGAGGAGGAGTGGGAAGAAGAGGAAGAAGAGTGGGAAGAGCCTGAGGAAGAGGAATGGGAAGAAGAAGAGGAAGAATTTGAAGAAGAAGAAGAATGGGAGGAAGAAGAGGA
>JALUTC010000128.1 GCA_027058345.1 archaeon
GATTAAAAGAGCTGAGGGCATATAATTTATACCATGTGTTAAATCAACTATTATCCTACATTTATTGTCTCTTACTTCTCCTATTATGCTTAAAAGAACCTGTAGCATATAGTGATATATGGTTCCACGATACCCATACCTGCTCCATTTACCTATACCTGGACACAATACAAGTTTATAATTTATTTCCTTGTTTAATCCATATTTCTCTCTTAACTCTTTTATACATTCCTTTAAGAAACATTCTATATTCAATTTTATACAATGTTCATCATATATACAAGTATAACTCTCAGCCAGAGTATCCAATATGAATATAATTCCTTTATCCACATCTTCGTGAAGATAAATCGGTATGAAGCTTGTCTTTGAAATATATTCTTTATTGTTTATTTTATATTTCGCATGTCTCCAATTCTTCGGATCTCCCCAAGGTGCTATTAATAATTTCATCTTTAAAACCTCCTTCAAAATTTAATTCTAACCCAACCTATTGGCATGTTTTTGAATAAAGAAATTGTACTAGGATAACTCCCAAAAGCATTATATGCGGCAGATACTCGTGAAAGTTTTTTAGTAAGGTTTTGATTCGTTCTACAAATAAGGATGTATAATGTTTTCGAGTAAAAATGTCCTGAAAATCCTAGCTTAACCATTATATCTTGCCATTCTGGTATTGTAATTTTTCTTTTGGATAATAATGCTTTCTCATACTCGTATACTTCATTTCCAAATACATTTAATGCATCCTTAAGGTTAAATCTTAGATTAAATCTCCTTGAAATTTCCTGTTCAAATTCTTTAACATTCTTAACCTCAATTGGCACCTTAACATTTGGTTTTAATGCTTCAACAAATATCGTATGACCATCTCTATTAATACAAATAATTTCAAAATTTTCATCCTTTATTTCTTCGGAATCCTCAACTATTAAATGTCTAAATGGATCCGAAAAACTATCTCCAAATATTGTTGTCTCTGCAGCTCTTAATGCATAAAAAATATTTCTTAAGTAACTCAACTGCGAGAGGTAAGTATTTACATAACTATTCAATAAGTCTTGATTATTTTTTAAAATATAATACAATGTTGCTGTTCTTAATAACCCTTTGATAGAAGATCCTGGTATGTAGCATTTATCTCTCCCTTCTATATGTTTAATGAACCTCCTAACTTCTTGAACATTATTTAATACATCTTGAGACATTCCTCCTAGATTAACATTTAATACCCTAACTCTTATATCATCGTATCGCGTTAATAATTTATGAATTTCATTCTCAATCCAGTTCAGATTTCCTCTTTGAGAAAGTGCACTTAGTAAATTTTTATTATATTTGAAAATTCTTTCAAAATTTATCTGTATAAATTTATCCCTGAATATTACAAAATCAAAAGGCCTTTTATAAATATCACCGGAACCTATATGAATATGTGTTTGAGTTATTAACTCAATCCTCATACCAAAAACACCTACCATTTATGAGATTATCTTCAGGGGCTCCACGATCCTTAAGATTTATAATTCTTCCATGAACAATATCTGAAACTTTTGAATAAGCATTATATAATATTATGTCGAAATATTTTCCACCACAAAATCTCTTTTTAAATTTTATCTCAGAATATTCCAACTTATTTTCCTCACCATTATCTGGAATATATACAGATGCAATTATTCTCTCTGAATATAATTTTTTAAACATTTCTTTTATACCATTATCCACGATTTCTTTGATGTCAATAAATTCGTACATATTTTTTCCAATACTACGTTCTCCTCCAAAATATCTAATTCTCTTTAATACAGGTTCTAACTCACTCTTTTTACATTCAGTTTTTATCAAAAATATTAACTCACAATCCTTGATAAATTCTTCCTCTATTGTTTCCTTCACATATTCCTGAGATGTTAAATCTAACTTTGAAATTGATGAGTATATGAAATTCTGAATTCTAAACACATTTGTTCTATTAGTCACTCTATCAAGAACAACTTTAATCTCAGCCTGATTTCTTATTTCTAAAGAAAATAAGTTTTCTGGCAATTCATTTTCTGGCAATTTAATATCCAAAAATTTCAATACAGAATCTTTATCGATTAATCTCTTTCTTTTTACTTTCTTCAAAATGTCTTCTCTTTCTTTCTTCTTAATAACCTTTAAGATTTTATATTTAATATATCCTATATTTTCTATAAAATATATATTATTGGCTTTTATAACTGGTTGAGATACTATTGCCTCTTTTACTTTCTCCCTTAACTCTGGTTCTGCGTTATAAATTATTGCACCAAATATCGTATCAGAATCTGGAATTGTTGTATACTTTAATCCTGGATATATTCTATATCTAATTTGATAAATCATATTTATGATGATATTCCTTTAAATATTTCTTCAACTATGCCATTGACCCATTTACTGTATGAATTTTTATCCGTTACCTCTATTCTCTTACCATTTGTGGTTATTGCTTCTACCTTTATTTTTCCATAACCTCTACTTTTAGATCCTCCAATTGGTATATTATTTAATTCGTATAAATATTCCAAAACATCCTTTAGTAGCTCCTTGTCCCTGTTTTCATATACATGGAAATCCATCTCAAACCTGAAGGCAACACTTGCAGGCAATCTCTCTATAAATCTTGGATTTGCTCTTGATGTTACTCTATCGATAACATTTTCCCCCTTAATTTCCGTTGGAAATTCTCGTACAATTTTAATGTAATCATCATCATGTATTTGTTCGTATATCCTTCTTCCTTCGAATTTCTTCCTAATATTTTCTAATTCTTCCTCACTTTTACCCAATATTTCATAAATCCTATCCCTAACCATATTAATTGTTACAGTGTCTGATAAATCAATGAAAGCGTCATTAACGTATAATCTCGTAGGAGTAACACTTTCTCTATCGGATGCTCTTCCGAATATTGTACATATTTTACAATTGGTTTCTCCGCATTCGTGATAATATGTAAACTTTCCACTTCTTTTCCATCCTAAATTTTTTAAGACTTCTTCCTTACTTCTACCATATTTCTTAAATACTTCATCATCATCCATGAGTATTAAATCTTTTATCTGGTCATTTAGTAATAGTTTTTTCTCCATAAAGCTTCTCAAGGCTCCTTTAATAGTAGAACCAGGTATGTATATTCTTCCAATTGGATCTCTAATAATAGGTCTATCCAATGTTCCAATTCTAATTGCTGTTTCTGCAGTTCCTATATGTAAACCAGTTAACGTTCTAATTTTAATATCGAATTTAACTATCGTGTGTAATTTAAAACTCATACAGTATCAACCTCCGCTAACACTTAAAGCAATTATTCCTTCAAAAAGCATCTTTAGCCTATTTAAAATAAATAACACTTCATGTGTATTTTTACTTTTTTTAGCTCTATTTAATCTATCATAAGCTTCGGATAAAACCTGTTTAAGTCTTTGTTGTATATGTTTATCTATAACACCTCTACCTGAAGCATAATCGATAAGATATAGAATTCTAATTAATTGTTCGTTAAAATTTCTCGTATTAAGTTTTTCTATTTCTGCATACAATTTTCTAAGC
>JALUTC010000129.1 GCA_027058345.1 archaeon
TTCATAAATGCTTACATCCTTATACATCAATGCGAATATTAACTTTACCCTTAATATCATATTTTATGGAATTGGTTGAAAATATTATATATTCAATACATTTCTTTATTCCTGGATATTTAGCAAACATGTTTGCATTTTTATTAGGAGGGGGAAAACCTCTAGATTTTTACAAGAACTTCATAGATGGTAGGAGATTACTTGGTGATGGTGTCACAATAAGAGGAACATTCTTTGGAATATCTCTTGGCTTTCTATATGGGTTGATGTTTTATTACATGATTCCAAATCCATATCTACCAATAAATATTTATGAACTTTCAATAATATCATTTCTAATATCTCTTGGAGCAATACTTGGAGGAATGGTTGGAAGTTTTATAAAGAGGAGACTAGGATTAAGAAGAGGAGCTCCATTTCCAATTCTTGATCAATTGAACTTTGTTATCGGAGGCATTGCTCTCTGTTATATTTATTACGAGATACCTACAAAAATTATACTTATATTGCTGATTATTACTCCAATATTTCATCTCTTATCAAATGTAATTGCTTATTTGTTAGGGATAAAGAAGGAAGCATGGTAGAAATTATACGTGCGTTAATAATGGCCGGTGGGAAAGGTTCGAGACTATTTTACATAGAAAAACCACTTATAATATTCGATGGAAAATATTTAATAGATATCATATATGAAACGTTAAAGGAATATTTTGATGAAATTTATGTTTCCGTATCAAAATATGTTCCAAAGACGTATAGACATTGTTTAAGAAAGGGTTACAATATTATATTTACGAGTGGTGAAAGTTATTTATTAGATTTAAAATACTGTTTGAAAATTTTGAAATTTCCAACATTTGTATCTTCAGCAGATATTCCGCTTAATAAAAGAATTGTTAATCTTCTCTTGGAAGAATTTAGTAAGGAAAGGGAAATTGACATCGTAACGTTAACGTATAAAAATAATCCAGTAGGTGTTTCGGTTTTTAGAAGATTTGGGAAAAGATATAAGAACGTTGATAGCGACTTATTTGATATAGATACGATTGAAGATATAATGGAATATGAGAAAAGGGGTCATCGCATTAACATTTCTCTTAATATTATCTAGCTGCATTTATGAAAATTGTGGAAAAATTTCTAATAAAAATTCATCGAAAAATTTATTAAATAATCAAGAGGATAAAGAATTCGTTAAAAATTATATTATGTTCAATATACTATCGGAGGAAGAATTTATAACAGCAGTTCTAAATAAGACGGATTTTGGTATTTATATAAATATTGAAAGGAATTATTATACGGAAGATTTTCAAGATGGATTAAAGGTTGCGATTGATTTTTGTAGAAAATTCACTGGTGAAGAATTTGGTGTAATATTTGATGTGAATGCAAGCGGTTATATATTGAAAGGAAGGAGTTCATCTGCTATGATAGCAGTTGCTTGTATAGCAATGATAAATAATTATAGATTAAAAAACGATACAATAGTAATTGGTGCAATATCATCGGATGGCTATCTATTACCTATTTATAATTTAGACAAGAAGCTCAAAATTGCGAAGAGACATGGTATTAAAGAAGTAATAATTCCATATGATAATTCTCCAAGAAATTTTAAAGGGATAAAAATCGTAAAAGTTATAAATGTAGTTGATTCATTAAAATATATTTTGGATTACCATTAAAATTATATTATGATTGCACTTCTCTTCCTATGCTTGTTAATTTTTATACAAATATCTTATTCGGATTGCATATTTAAGTACTCTATTCCAGAAGATGATCCAGATTGGGGATATGACGTTTACGAATGTAATATAAGCGATTTGTCAAGTGTTTATATACAATGGGGGGAAGATGTTTTAAAAATATCAAAGACAAAGAGATATAACGAATTTTATATATATATAAATAATGAATCGTTAATTCCTTCAAGCATCATAATTGATGAAGGTGAAAAATATATTTATAAAAATATAATGGAAATCGAACATATTAAGTATTATGTTGATTCGAGGAAATCCCTTATAAAATTAATTTTGGAGAAGAGGCCCAGGATTTTACTTAGATATGGTATAGAGAAACCTTCTGTATATCCAGGAGAGAGATTTTCTGTCGATTTATTTTTAAAGAATTGCGGCACGTTAAATGCTAGGAATTTAACGGTTGAGATAAGTTACGATAAAATATTGAAATTATTAAATGTAGAACCAGGAACTTTCTTTCCAATACTATCTCCTGATTGCAAGGATATAACGATTAGGATTATTTTTGAAGCAGGTGCCGTTTTAAATATTACGGAAACGACAATTTCGATTAAAGTATTGTATAATTATATCAATTTGATAAACAACGTTGTCCAATCAAATTATAAAGTTATAAAAATTCCGGTGAAGATTTTAGGAGGATTAGATGTTAAGATTTATAGGGATGTAAATTATCCGTGGGATATTAAAAGAAAGAAGCAAAGAAATTATGCAGAACCTGGAGAGAAGATATACATAACAGATATCGTAGAAGTTCATGGAACATGTAAAAAGGGATACATTTTATATATTAAGAATGAATATCCTTCGAGTTTAAAAGTTATAGGCGATAGCAACTTTGTTGGAAAGATAGATAAGGATGAAAAGGTATCTTTATCATATATATTGACGAGTGACAATGAGATAGAATTAATTCATAGAACTTTTGTAAAAATATATGATTTATGCTCAGGTTATAATTTTACTTACCTATCAAAACCGATAAAGATTATCTTCAAAAGGGTTACAAATATAACCTTTTATACAATCTATACAATAGATGATGTTCAAATAAAAAGTAACAAGATTAAACTTGAACCTAATAAAACGTATGAATTCAAATCCAGTATAAAATACCTCGGAAATATTCCCTTAAGAAATGTTTCGATTGCATTTTCCATAGAAAATTCGACAAATGTTTTGTCAAAGAAATCATATACA
The DNA here is from genome assembly GCA_027058345.1 of archaeon. Classification (GTDB taxonomy): domain Archaea; phylum Hydrothermarchaeota; class Hydrothermarchaeia; order JALTZZ01; family JALUTC01; genus JALUTC01. Next base: position 2,973 of record JALUTC010000129.1, read on the forward strand.
TTAAATAAAATATATCCAGGAGAAATCATTTCTCTTACAATTTACCATTCGTTTAAAGAATACGGCGAATATTTTTTGAAAACAAAAATAACATACTTCGATGAATATCATAAGAGGTATGAAAAGGTTGAAAAAAGGATAAAATTATACGTAGGATTAATTATTAGACCAATTATTTTATATGATATAAAATATGATTATACAATAAATAAATATTTACTGGATGTTGAAACATTTATATTAAATGAGGGACAACTTATTGGAAGAGATATATGGATTAGGGTTGAATTTCCAGAAGAATTCCTTGTTAGAAATTATGAAGGTCTCGTAACAATTAAAGAAGGGAAAGCAATATATTATCTTGATAATCTAAAGCCAAAAGATTTGAAAAGGATATTTAAAATAGAATTTATTGTACCAAAAAAGGGTTTATACACAATCTATATATACATTACAAGTAAAGATCCATATGATAATATATATAACTATAAGTATAATTATACGATAAATGTTAAAAGATATATAATATTTAAGGAGGCAAAAATAACCGTTAATGTATATTTTGAAAAGACAAGAAAGAGATACGTTGAAATACCTCTTGGATATAAAGCATTACTTATAACTGAGATAAGTAATAATGGAAATGAAACAATAAGAATGAATCTTAAATATGATTTGAGTAAATTTATAAAGGTTGAGAGTGGAAAGAAGAATATAACGTTGACTTTAAAACCAGGAGAAAAAGTAACATTATTCCATAGCTTAAAACCTATATATTACGGAGTTTATAAAAATTATCTGGAAATTCGCAGCAAGGACTTCCTTAAAAAATTGCCATTCATAATCAATGTAACAGGTAAGAGTCCAAAATTCATATTCAAAATACACTTTAAGAAAAGTAAAAATAATAGCATTGTTTTAATTAAGGGGGAGAATGCTACGATAGAATATTTCGTTAAAAACATAGGAGATGTGTTTCTCGATATTTCCTTGATTATAGAAAATGAAACGATAAGCTTCACACTTAATCCTGATGAAAGTATTATAGGAGAGATTAATGTAACAGCATTTAAAAATAAAACGATTCGCACATATTTAATCGTGAATAACTTCGATTATACTGTCGAGAAGAACCTCAATATTATTGTAATGGAAAGGAATGAAAGTATCAAAAAGGAAGTTATAAAGGAGAGGAAGATGCCATTAAAGATTCAGAAGGAAAGATTTAATCCATTTCTTATAGGATTAGTACTGATAATAATAGTGACGATTCTTTTAATAATTAGAAAGATTTATTATTGAATAATCTTATAGCCATTGTTGTTCGGCCTCGTAACTATAATCTTATCAATCATCTCCCTTTCATCCTTAAGCCTCTCCAATAATTCCTTTTTCTCCGCTATACAATATATCGTAGGCCCAAAAGAGCTTAAACCTGCACCATATGAATAGAGTTGGCAAATCTTTAAAAGGTTTTTCACATCATCATTTTGCAACGAAATCTCAATCCTCTTAAATCCATATCTTTGTATCAAATTTATTGCTGAGCCAAATCCTTCTATATCCTCTTCTAAAAGTGCAGGTATCATTTTCATCATAATTATCCTGCATAATTTTTCCACATCACTCTCAGGAATTGGGCAATACTTTTTAAATATTTCCAGCTCTCTTCCTCCATAAATTCTCGTTTTATTTTTCGGAATTACAAGTATAATATCCCATGGAAAATCATATCTAAATAATAATCTTGCAGGCTTTGTCTTTGAAAAATCTGATGGTAAAAAATCAGGCTTTTCTTTAATGTTATGCCCCATATCAACTATAAATCCTCCATATTGAAAGGCATTTATTCCTATACCGGATGTTCCTCCCCGATTTACGAGGGAAGCCAATGTATAAATATCTAGGTTTAAATCGTTTAAAAATGTCAATATTTTTGCAACGGCTAAATATAGTTGTGTTGTTGAACCCAACCCTATATGTCTCTCGTAACCTTTCACTATCTTAATTTTAGCATATCTTTTTAAATTAAGTCTATGAATTATTTCTTTTGCAACTCGTTCAATTTCCTTGCAATATTCTCCTTCAACGATTAATTTCTCAGATTCTTCAAACTCTATCTCAAAGCATGGCTCTGATAGTGCAATTCCTACACCACCATCTAATCTGCCTAAACTTCCGTTTAAATCAATTAATGTTATATGAATTCTTGATGGCGTTATTATTTTCATATATTTTTCACTTCTTCCTCACCTCTCTTCAACTCATTTTTCTGTTCCTCATCAATCTCCAATAATATTGATAGAAATTCACCAACATGTGTTTTTTCTTCCTTAGCTATGTCCAAAAAAATCTTTCTTATCCTTTCATCACTAACCATTCTCGCAAGTTGCTCGTATAAATTTATGGCATCCAATTCTGCTATGATACCAATTCTTAAAACTTGCTTCCTTATATCTTCTTCCTTTAAGTTTTTCATATCAAATGGTATTTTCGACAACATAAGTATTTATTCTAAGTCCTTTACATAAATTCTTTTCGCAATTTCCTTATCTATGCTTATCAAGCTTTCTCCTATTTTTATTATCACTGTGGGAGATTTCTGTTTGAGTATTATTCTCTTCCTCGGCATTAATCCATGGCTTATCAATGAATCGGTCAAGCTCTTACTTTCTGTAACGAAATAAACAATCTCAGCACTCTTTCCCGGTTTTAAGTCAGTTAACGGTTTTATAATTGATTCGATTTCTCTCCTTCTTTCTAAACAACACTTTCCTCTAGGAATCTCCCTTCCATGTGGGCAATATGGTGGATGGCCAAGAAATGTACATATTTTGTCGGTTATTTCCTCGTCAACGATATGCTCAAACTTGCAGGCAAATTTTTCGAAAGATTCTTCCTTGACTTCAAACACATTATATAGCAAGAACTCTGCAAGTCTATGCCTTCTTATTATATTCTTTGCTATTTCCTTCCCTTCTCCTATAAGATATATCTTATTATCCCTAATTTCTACGTACTTGTTATCTATCAGTTCCTTTAAGAATTTTTCATCGTATTTCTCCAAAAATTTTCTAATTGTATTCTCATTATTTTCTTCAAGAAGCCATATATATTCGAGTGCATCTTCCAGCTTTTCAACCATCTATATCACCTTTAATATGAAATTTACAATTGTACCAATTATAAAAGCTATCGATATAATTGATACGAATGATATTAAAGCAAAGAGAGGACCCCTCTCCTTTATTAACATCATCAAATTCGCAATACATGGTACAAAAAGAGTTATCGTTATAATGCTTACAATTATTTGCTCGATACTTAACATCCCATTCTCATACAAATGAAAGAAACCAGCTGCTCCATAGTCTCGTCTCAAAAATCCTAATATGAATGCAAGCGCTGCCTCCTTTGGAAGATTTAATGCATTGACTACTATTGGTGAAAGCAAATTATATATAGCTTGTAATATATTTAGTTTATCCAATATAGATATTATTATTGATGCTAGGATAAATAAAGGAACGACTTCCATGATGTACCATTTTAATCTTAAATACGTTTTGAGTAATACATTTGATATCTTTGGAATTCTGAGTGGTGGCAAATCATATATAAATACTCTTGTCTCAGTTGTCTTTATAATTTTGTCCAAAATAAATCCGAATAATGAATAAACGATAAATATTGTTAGAAACCATATTATTAGAACCTTAATTCCCAAACCTATTATCATGGCCAATATAACTGCTTGCTGAGCTGAGCAAGGAATTGCCAATGCTAATATATATGAAAGAATCTTTCTCTCTTTCGATGTTTCAAGAGTCCTAGTAGTTAATGTTGCCATCGTTACACAACCAAAACCGAGAAGTGTAGGTATTATTGCCCTTCCACTCAATCCTATTTTCTTAAACAATATATGTAGATAGCTTGCAAGTCTTGGCAAATATCCCGAATCTTCTAAAATACCAAATGCTATGAAAAATGTTGTAACTATTGGTAGTATGATTGAAAATGCATAGGTAATTGCTAGTGTAAATATTCCATACTCTCCAACAAATAAATCTCTTATATATTCATTCTTTACATTTTTGAACAAATCTTCTATAAAAGGATTTATATAATTCCCAAATACTTCTCCTTCCAAAAAATCAACCAAAATACCAGCACCAAATACTCCTACGAAATAATATAGAAAAATTAATATGAGAATAATTGACGGTATAATATATATTGGATGCAATAGATATTCGTCAACCTTTTCTAAGAAAGATTTCCTTTGAACGTTTTCTCTTCTAATACATTTCTTCAAAATGCTTTCAACGTTTAATTTTATAGTGTCGTAAATAATTCTACCTATATCCTTTCTTTTGGAAATTTCCTCTATTTTATTTAGACAATTTCTATCCGTTATTTTTACAAGGAATTCTTTCATGTTTTCAAAATCCAGAATTGAACAAATTGCAACGAATCTTTTATTTTTTGATACGTTTAAGCAATTCTCAACCTCTCTTATTACTTGCTCTATCTCTTCAGGATATCTCACCTTAAGTTTCCCTTTCCTAGCTTTACCAATCTCATTGATTATGTTTCTTATACCATAACCTTCAATGGCAATCGTTTTTATAAACTTTATCCCAAATATTTCCTCGAGTTTTCTCTCATCTATATCTATACCTTTCCTTAAAGCTTCGTCGAACATGTTCAATGCAACTATAATGTTTGTATCTAATTCTAATAATTGTAAGAGCAGAAACAATCCTCTATCAATATTCTTGGAATCAATCACGAGTATAATTGTGTCTATGTCATAATTTAATAATAAATCTCTCGTTACCCTTTCATCTTCACTTCCAACCCTAAACAAATTATATATTCCTGGGGTATCTGCTACAATATATTCTTTATAACCTTTCATTTCAGATGTATATATCTCAACAGTAGTTCCTGGGTAATTCGATACGGATGCTTTCCTTGTAGATAAATTGTTGAATATTGCAGATTTTCCAACGTTTGGATTTCCAACCAGAACTATATACTTACCATTATCATTTCCTTTATGTAAATGAATCATAAAAGGAGTAAACCATTAGGTATATAAAAATTTGAGCCTAAAAAAACTAAAACTAAAAAAATTATGTCATAAGCTTATTATACCAATTTACAAGCTCCTCGAATTGCTTATGTGTGTTTACATTGTTTGAATCCATAGGACTCTTGAAGAAAAATCCCAACTCTTTTATAACACCGTACTGTCCCTTTTTCTTAGCAAACAATAAAAATCTTGCTAAATCTATTATCAATGGAGCTGCAACTATTGCATCTATTCCATCCCATACAAAGTAAAATTTCATTCTAGTTCCTAAAAATCCTTCGAAATGTATAAAGTCGAACGCTATTTTATTATCGACTAGACTTGGGAAGAAGTTTATATCCGTTATTGTATATGGAGAATATCCCATTAATTTCTCAAGAACTTTATCCTTTGATATTACCTTACTCTTCTTATTCTCTTCACATGCCAAAACCTTTCCATCTAGATCTCCTAGAATATTATAAGACATCCATCCTAATATTCTAAGATTCCTATATGTAAACATTGGTGCCAATGTTGTTTTGACCAATGTTTCACCCGTTTTTCCATCATTACCAGCATGTGGTACCTTATTTTTTATCGCAAGCTCTTTTAACGCAGGAATACTTGAACCTGCACTTGGTGTGAAATTTGCATATGGCAATCCAAGCTTTAACGCAGCATATGCATATAGCATACTTGCAGAACAGTATTCAACCTTGTTTTCATCCAGCATCCTTTCAAATCCTTCTATCGTTGAATGATACTCTGGATTGTAAGGCACTGGAGGTTCTGTAGAAGCAACATTAATTACAACTGTTTCGTCATCTGCAAATTCTCTTATATCCTTGATTATTCTATCAGCAATCTCTCTTAGTGTTAATCCTTCATCCTCAAGTACATCAATCTTTCCCAATTCCTGCTTAACACCCCTTCCACAATTCAATGCCGTTCCTTTCTTTGCAACAATTTTCTCCAAATCTTCTCTCGTAGCTTCTAAATAATAGTAATCGAAGTGTTTATTCTGTTTCCAATTATCCAATGCTGCTTCGTATGCATTCTTAAATTGTAATCTAACCTCATGTCCTCCAAAATCTGCCTTGAGTGGTGCATATTTCTCTAAACCTTTAAAATGAGGCAATTCTGAAACGAGTCCTATTCTTCCAGATAATCCCTTCTCTATTGCTTTTAATCCAACCATTGCCGTTGTTGCAACTATACCATATGCCCCTATAAGCCAAATCTTCAAGCATATCACCTCTATGAATTAATCAATGTGAAAGAACAATTTTCATATATTCTTAATTTCTCCTCCAATAAAAAATAGCTAAAAAATATCAAAATGGTTTAAAAAATTTTTGAATGTTTATACTTTAATTAATATTCATCGAAAAGAAACTTTTTTATAATATCTTTGCCTACTGGAGTTAATATTGATTCTGGATGGAATTGCAGGCCAAATATTGGATATTTTTTATGCTGAATTGCCATTATTTCATCATCGTCCAAACTTCTCGCAATAATTTCCAACTCATCATGATTAAAATTCGAATCATCAATTACCAGAGAGTGATATCTCGTAGCTATGAATGGATTTTCAATTCCTTTTAATATTCCAACGTTTTTATGATAGATTTTGCTAACCTTTCCATGCATTATTTTCTTTGCTCTTCTTATCTTACATCCAAAGGCAACCCCGATAGCTTGATGTCCTAGACATATACCCAAAATAGGAACCTTATCATAAAATTCTTTAATTATTTTGATAGTGTTTCCAGCATTCTCAGGGATACTTGGTCCAGGACTTATTATTATTTTATCAGGATTTATCTCCTTAACCTCTTTTATATTTATATCATTCCTTTTAACAATTACGTCGCTAACATATTCTCCAACGTATTGATAAATGTTATATACAAAGGAATCGTAATTGTCTATTATTAAAACCTTCATATTTTTTATGGACATCGAATCTTATTTTAAATCTTTAGAAGAATATGTCGAAAAATGCTACGAAATTGCAAGAAGTGCAAGAAGTCTTGGATTTGACCCTTCGAAAGATGTTGAGATAGCAATAGCAAAAGACTTGGCAACAAGAGTAGAAGGTCTCTTAAATTTAAAAGGAATTTCAAGAATAATTAAGGAAAAGGAAGAAAAATGCTCGTCTAGAGCAGAGTTAGCTATAGATGTTGCTAAAGAAGTTATAAAAAAATATAATGGAAGCATTGAGAAAAAAATCGACACCGCTCTCAGAGTTGCACTCGCAATAGTTACGGAGGGAGTAGTTTCAGCACCAATAGAAGGAATTATAAAGGTGAAGGTTAAGGAAAACTTTGATGGAACAAAATATCTAGCAGTATACTATGCAGGACCTATAAGATCTGCAGGAGGAACTGCACAGGCTTTAAGTGTTTTATTCGCAGATATATTAAGAAGAGAATTCGGTTTAGATAGGTATAAACCAACGGAAGAAGAGGTTGAAAGATATGTTGAAGAGTTTGAAACATATTTTCAAGAGGTTGGAAGATTACAATATAAACCAAGTGCAGAAGAAATTAGAACAGTAGTAA
>JALUTC010000130.1 GCA_027058345.1 archaeon
TCTTAATGATTATGTAAAAGACATTCCAATGCTTAAAAATCAAGTCGGTGCTATTCTTTTTTATAAAGATGAGCCTATAACAATGGAAATCTTAATACCTGAAAATAAGTGGAAAATCGTTTATAAAGATTTCGTTTTGAAAAATGTCCATCGCTACTTAAAAAGGGAAAATATTTCAAACATAAATAAGGAAGAAGCCATTAAAAAGCTTAAGGAAATCTTAAAATTTATAAAGGTAGAGCATTTGGAGAAAACAACATACAAATTATTTGGAAGGATTAATTCGAAAGAGATAATTGGTCAGGCAATTCTTCTAAACGATTTCCCAGTAAATATTGTTTTAGATATTGAAGAAAGTATTCAAGAGGATGATAAAAGATTAATAAATAGGCATCATTTGTCAACGTTTAAATATCTGTCTGAAACCAAGCTGCGAATGATAGAAGATAAAAAAACAGGCATCATAAATGATAGGGAAAGTGTTAACAGTCCTCTAGATAGATTTTCACATGACTATGACTAAATTTTTGTTAAACAAACGGGCCCGGGGGGATTTGAACCCCCGACCTTGGGATTAAGAGTCCCACGCTCTACCAGACTGAGCTACGGGCCCTTATTTTTCCTATATTTAAAAGAAAAGTTTAAAATTTGAAAAATGTTCAATCTTCTTGAGAAATGAATTCTTTGTGTAATGCTCTCAAAGCAATATCCGAATCCTTCTCATCGACAACAAATGAAATATTTACCTCTGAAGAACCTTGAGATATCATCAAAATATTGACTCCTGCCTTTGCAACCGCAGAGAATACTCGAGCAGCAACCCCCTTGGTTCCTTTCATCCCCGCACCAACAACTGCTAGAATTGCAACGTTCCTATTACAATCTATATTTTTTATGACGTTCTCGTTTTTAAATTCTTCCTTTATTGCTTCTATTGCACGATCGACATCTTCTCTTTCAACAACCAGCGATATATTTGTTTCTGAAGAGCCTTGAGATATCATCAAAATATTTATATTATTCTTTGCCAATGCATTGAATATTCTTGCAGCAATTCCAGGTAATCCAACCATTCCTGCTCCAAATATATTCAAAGAGGCAACATTCTTCTTAACTGCAATAGCCTTAACAATGTCTTTACTCTTCATACATTCAGCGGTTATCAACGTTCCTTCATCCTCAGGATTAAATAAAGGCTTTATTCTTACAGGAATGTTCTTTTCCATCGCTGGTTCCAAAGCTTTTGGATGTAATATCTTTGCACCAAAATATGCAAGTTCCATTGCTTCTATGTAGGATATCTTTCTTATAATCTTTGCTTCAGGAATAATTTTTGGATCAGCTGTCATCAAACCCTTTACATCTTTGAACAGCCAAATTTCATCCGCATCTAAACAAGAACCAATAATCGTTGCAGTATAATCTGAGCCTCCTCTTCCTAAGGTTGTTATCCTACCTTTCTCATCAGCAGCAATATATCCTGTAATTACAGGTATTCTATCCTTTAAATATTTCTCAACCCTTTCTCTAACAAGAACCTTTGTCTTTTCCCATATAGGATTTGCTCTACCAAAATTTGAGTCCGTTACAATTCCTGCCTCATATCCTGTTAGATGTAAGGAATTTATACCAATCGATTTTAATACGTAGCTAAATATTGGAGCGATTAATCTCTCTCCAAAACTTAATACCAAGTCCAAACTTCTTGGCGTCAATTCCCCAACGTAAGATATACCTAATAATGTTCTTTCAAGTTTTTCCGATAGATTATTCAATACATTCTTACATTCTTCCTTATATTTTTCATGAACACATTTATTTATTACAATTTCATGTCTCCTTTTTATTTTCTCAACCTCCCTTCTTATCTCGCTCTCGTTCATATTTATAACGTTTCTTGCCAAATCATATAACTTATCTGTTATTCCTGACATTGCAGAAACTACTACTATCGTTTCTTCCTTTTTAAACTTCTTTACAACGTTAGCCGTATATAATACTCTTTCTTCATCTCTCAGTGCTTCCCCTCCAAATTTCATCACGATTCTCATAATATTAAATAATTTATTCGAGTCTTTCAATTGCTCTCTCCAATAAGTCTTCGGGAAATCCTACCAAATTGTATATTAATATGAAGCCAAAAATCCACGTTATTATCATGCTTATCATAAATATTCCTGCACCATAAATTACGAAGTCACTTGCTCTCAATATTCTTTTTCCACTATCTGGATATCTTCCAAGAGCATAAACTATTACATTATTAGGAGTACCAATTACTAGGAAGTGTGCATAACTCGAAGCAAAAGCCGTAGCTAATCCAACGGCCCATGGTTCATAAGGATGATTGCTCATTATTCCCATAGGTAAGGTAATTGGTCCAAGTAATGCAACGGTTGCTGCATCTGACATGAAATTCGTTATAAATCCGCTCATAATTGTTGCAAAAATCCATAGGGACAAACCTTCTGGTTCAAAAATTTTTGATATGATATTCATGAATTCTGTAGCTAACCATAAACCGGCACCAGTTTCTTTCATGAATGAACCCAAACCTAACGCTCCTATGTATACGAACCATGCATCCCATGGAATCTCTCTTAGCATCTTTTCCCAGCTAACAATTCTTAAAAGAACTGGTGCTAACATAGCAAAGAGAGCTGCTGCTCCAAGACCTAATATTTCCAATTTCTCTCCAAAAATCCATAAGGATAATGTTACTAGCATTATAATTAATACCAAGAATTCGTTTCTCGACATCTTCCTTCCTTTAACTTCTTCCTTTAATTTTTTAATTCCAGGTGTTAAATCTTTAATCCTTGGTCTGAAAATTGTTAAGACATATATTGCTACAAATATCCCCAAAATTGGTACGAGAGGCAATCCATATAATAGCCATTGAGCAAAACTCATTGGAACTCCATATTCTTCAAAATACTGTAACATTATTGCATTTCTAGCACCTGCAGCAGGAGAACCGACACCACCGACGTTTAGCGACCAAGTTAACGTTAATAATAACATCTTAGCCAAAACAGGGTCATGATTTATAACTCCATTTTTACTCGCAGCTCTGACAGATGCGAAGTAAATACTTACAAACACAGGTGTAAGGAAGGAAGCCAATGTATGTGCAGATATGAATGAACCTATTATAGGAAAGGTTAAGGAAATTACAAATATCACATTTCTAAAACCATATACCCTGCCTAAAATTAAGGCAGCAATTCTAGAGTGTAAACCAACTTCCGAAATTATATATCCCAATGCTAAAACACCGAGAATAAAGAATGCAGCATCTCCTATAAAATTCTTCGCTATATCACTTGCTGTAGGACCATCCAACTTGAATATATATCCTGCCAATGGAATGATGAGTGCAGCCGCACCTATTGGAATTGCTTCCGTAGCAAATAATATTATAATTGTGAGCATTAATGCTATTACAATCTTTGCCTTGAATGCTGCTTCCTTTGCTATTTCATCCAACCA
>JALUTC010000131.1 GCA_027058345.1 archaeon
GTTAGGAAGAGAGAGCTGAATGTGAAATTCATTAGGAACAAAGCCACATGTATTATAGGTCCAAGAAGAGTAGGAAAAACATATCTCTTATTCTCTCTAATAGATAAGCCGGAGAATTATTTATACATAGATTTTGAAAATCCAATTTTTTATAATACATCACCAGAAGATATTGTTCAGATATTGGATGCTTATTTTGAACTTTATCCAGAAAATAGAAAGGTGTATGTCTTTTTAGATGAGGTTCAGGTTGTAAAAGATTGGGAAAGAGCGGTAAGATATTTATTAGACAAAGGTTTTAACGTTGCAGTTACTGGCTCATCCTCAAAATTAATGTCACATGAAATAGCAACCCATTTAAGAGGAAGATCATTAACATATAATTTGTTTACTTTAAGCTTTAGAGAATTCTTACAGTTCAATGAAATAAAATACAGGGGAAGGGATTTTTACGTAAATTATAGCAAAATAAAGAGCTTAATTTCCGAATACCTAAAGTATGGAAGTTACCCGGAGGTTGTTTTGAATGAGGAAAAGGAGAGAATATTAAAGGAATATCTCGAACTTATTATAAAAAGGGATATTTTGGAAAGATATGGCTTAAGAAATAGATATCTCGTAAATGAACTAATATACTTTGCAATAAATAATTACTCAAAATATATTTCCTACGATTCTCTCTTTAGGTTATTTAAGCAGAGAATAAAGGTTACCAAAAGAACAATAATAAACTATCTTTCATGCTTTGAAGATTCCATGCTTTTCTTTTTCTTGAGAAAATATGAACCCTCTATTAAAGCAAGAATTGTTTCTCCAAGAAAGATTTATTTAATCGATACGGGCTTCGGTATCTTTGGAAGTAAGGATGTTGCGAGAGATATGGAGAATGCGGTTTTTCTCGAATTACTTAGAAGAAAGTTTTATTTCAATCCTTTATTAGATATTTACTACTTTAAGAACTCTCAGGGTTATGAGGTTGATTTTATAATTAAGGAAGGTAATATTATTAAGGAATGCATTCAGGTAACCTTTGCAAACGATTTTGATGAAGTGGATAAAAGAGAGATTAGAGCTTTAATAAAGGCCGGAGATTTTCTCAACTGTAAGAATCTAATTGTAATAACTTGGGACTATGAAGATGTAAAAGAAATATCCTGGTTCGGAAGTAAAGGCAGGATTAAATTCATTCCCATCTGGAAATGGTTTCTTGAAGAAGAGTTTATAGAAGGATTAAGATAATTATTCATGAACATTTCAAATTAGCATTAAGAGAATTTTATCACTCTTATAATATCGAAGAGCCCTTCAAAATTTTTTCTTTTTTAAAAAATTTTTATTATTTTAGAAAAAGCGTGGGGTGTATCTCATGGCCGCAGAGCAACAAAAACCACAACAAGAAAATGTAGTTTATATTGGTAAGAAACCTATAATGAACTATGTATTGGCTGTAATTACGCAATTCAACAATAATGCAAGTGAAGTTGCAATTAGAGCAAGGGGAAAAATGATATCAAGAGCCGTTGATGTTGCAGAAATAATAAGGAATAGATTTATACCGGATGTTAAGGTTAAGAATATAAGCATCGGAACAGAAACGCTAAAAAGTCCAGATGGTAAGACCGTTAACATTTCATCAATAGAAATAGTTTTATCAAGAGGCTAGCAGAAAAACCTTTTCATTATTTTTTTATACAACTCGAAATCTCTTTATATACCTTTATCCATCTTAGATATGAGGAAATCGTCGATATAAAAGAGGTTTCATCCTTACCATAAACTTTTAATATAAGCTTTCCATTCCTAGTATAAATTTTACACGAACTTCGATCCATTTTTGATGTCAAATTCTCGTTTAAGATAACTTTATAAATATCTTCGGACTCCTCATCATCTATTACGATGTATGCATAGTAAATCATAAGAATTCCTCCCTAAGACTTTTAAGATTCAATCTTTTCATGTAAAATTTCAATTCCTGCTTTCTAACCCTGGAATATATATGGGCTTTCCTTAATATATAAGGATATCCACCAACACATATGGATTTTAATCTCGAGGAAATTTCATACACCTTTTCTTCATCTATTTCTTCAGGAACCTCAACCAATAATACTCTCTTACTATCTTTGAATTTTAGATAAAAATAAGAAAATACGTATCTTTTACCATCCAATTCTATATATTTATACCTCGGTTTTGTATATCCTTCTTCAATATTTTTTGAATATATACATATTTCTGGAATGTCCTTTGATGAATATATATTTTTGGTAAACGTTTTAGGTATACATATCAAATTTTTCATATTCATAATCATTTTTATGAGCGTATAATATTCGGATGTAAGTTTATTCATATCGATGACATAATCAAGAGATGTAATCGTTGTATTTAAAAAGAAATCCATTTTAACGTTTTTATGATTCGATAAGAAGTTTGTTAAGTCTGAAAATAATGAACCATCGTATAATATTATCGCATCCTTAAATCTTACACTATTTTTCAGTAAAAGTTTAGCTTCGACAATTTTCCTATAAATATCGAGAACTTCTCTTGCATCGCGAATTTTTATATAACTTATCAAATTTATATCGGCAAAATTGTCCAAGATATTTAAACTTTTTTCCCTTTCACCCAATATTATTGCTAACAGAATATAAAATATACCATACCTTGTTATTTCATAATTATATCCGGAATCAACAGCTATTGCGGAGGTTTCCTTACTCTCTATATTTCTTTTTATAAATGTGTTATCGCTTATCTTTAATTTTTCAACGTTCAATATTCTTCTACGAATTTCAAACCTTCTATTTCTGAACGCTTTGGATACGATGCTTTTTATCATGCCTGAACACCTAAACCTTCAACCTCTATTATATTATCATATTTCTTAAATTTTACTCCCAGAATTTTTTCTATCGTTTTTATATTGGTTTCACAATGCTTCGTGAATTCTTCTATCTTAACTCTTGAAACTCCATCGGCAACGGCCATGAACGTTAATATTTGGTCGGACATATGTTTATCCAATGCTGCTTCACTCATAATACTTCTGTATAATTCTTCGGCAGCTTTCCTACCGACTTCTTCCGCCGGAACTCCTTTTTCACCGATATTATCACTACCTAATATTGTTTTTTCACAAATAGCATAAAGAGTTATGGAAGTTCCTGGACATATTGCTTTTATATTTTCCCTTTTTATATCTATACGACCGAAACCTTTATTTCTTAAAAATTCCTCAGCTGATTTTGCCTGTCTCTCAGATATATGACCCGGCAGATTTGCCGCAACGCTTCTACCTTTAATTTCCAACAATTTTCCTCTATCGATTAATTCTATTGGTTTCAATTTCTTAACGGGATATATTTTAAGGATAACTTCGGCTCCACCTTTTGGATAAAATCCTTCTCTTAAAACATTAATCTCGGCTTTATATCCCATCTTATTAACGATAGGTAAAAATACATTTCTAACATAATCTATTGT
>JALUTC010000132.1 GCA_027058345.1 archaeon
ATAGAGTTCCTGAAAAGGTTTTCGTTAACAATGACAAGTTCTTGATTTGTGATAACTGCAATAAAATATATTGGTATGGGAAACATTGGAATGGTATAAGGAATAATCTTAGGGGGATAGTATTGTGAAGGATGTAAGAATAAAAGGCTTTGAAAAATTGACACCGTATGATGTTGCGTTGAAAAAAATTTTAGAACGTGTATTTGAAGTTGATAAAGAGGAAGTATATATAGAAAATTCTTTGAATAGAATTTCTGCAGAAGATATTGTTTCGGAAATTGACGTCCCAAATTTTAACAGAGCAGCAATGGATGGTTATGCTGTAATTGCTGAGAATACATTTGGTGCAAGTGATACAAATCCATTAATATTTGAGGTTATTGATGAAGTAAACATCGGAGAATATAAGGAGATATATTTAAGGGATTATCAAGCAGTTAAAATATATACTGGATGTGTCATGCCAAAAAATGCAGATGCTGTTGTTAAATTTGAACATACAGTTAAAATTGATGAAAGAAGGATACAAATCTTAAGACCAGTAACTCCTGGAAAAAATGTCTCTCTTAAAGGAGAAGATATCAAGAAAGGAGATATCGTTATTAAAAAGGGAGAGTTATTAACACCATATCACATCGCTGCATTGGCAGGAATTGGTAGAAGAAAGATACTTGTTTACAAAAAACCAAAGGTATTAATATTATCGATTGGAAATGAATTGATAGAACCTGGAGAGAAATATGTTAAAGGAAAAGTATACGATATAAATAGCTTTGCATTATATTCTTTGGCATTGAAATATGGCTGCATACCCAAAAGAAAAATTCTTCCAGATAATTATGAAAAGATAAAGAACGAAATATTAAATTCTGTAAATTCCTTCGATATAATAATAACGACAGGTGCTACATCCGTAGGAAAGGAAGATATAATGCCGATACTCGTCAATGATATAGGAGAATTATTGGTTCATGGCGTATCGATAAGACCAGGAGAACCTATTGGTATTGGAATTGTCAAAAATAAACCAATATTTCTTTTACCAGGATTTCCCGTTGCTTCAATAATTGGCTTCTTATACTTTGTAAGACCTGTTCTTGAAAAGATGCTATCCACAAAATTCCCAAGAGTAATGATAAAAGGAACTTTAAAAAGAAAGGTCGCATCAACACTTGGTAGAAGGGATTTTGTGAGAGTAAAGGTTATTAGGGAAGATGATAAATTTTTCATAGAACCAATAAGAATAACAGGTTCTGGAATAATATCCTCACTATTGAAGGGAGATGGTTTACTAATTGTTGAAGAAAATGTTGAGGGATATGAAGAAGGAGAGGAAGTTGAAGTTGAAATCATAAAAATTTAATTATGAACTATGATGTAAGAGATTTAAGCCTTGCAGATAAGGGATTGTTAAAAATTGAATGGTCCTCGATGCAAATGAAAGTCCTAGAATTAATAAGGGAAAGGTTTAAAAAGGAGAAGCCATTAAAAGGTATAAAAATTGCAGCATGCCTACATGTCACTTCTGAGACTGCAAATCTAATAATTACATTAAAGGAAGCCGGTGCAGATATCGCTCTTTGTGCTTCGAATCCATTATCGACACAAGATGAAGTTGCAGCTGCATTGGTTAAATACTTTAATATAAAGGTTTATGCAAAAAGGGGAGAGGATACGAAGACATATTATGAACATATACATAAGGCTTTAGATATAAAACCAAATATAACCATAGATGATGGTGCAGATTTAATAACAACCGTACATAAAGAGAGAGAAGAATTAATAGATGATATTTATGGAGGATGTGAGGAAACAACAACCGGCGTTATTAGGTTGAAAAATATGGAAAAAAGCGGAGTATTAAAGTATCCTATAATTGCAGTTAATGAGGCAAAAACTAAATACCTTTTCGACAATAGATATGGTACTGGACAATCTACTATAGACGGTATTTTAAGAGCAACAAATATTTTGCTAGCAGGAAAGAATTTTGTAATTGCAGGATATGGATGGTGTGGAAAAGGATTAGCAATGAGAGCTAGGGGCATGGGTGCAAATGTAATAATAACGGAGGTCGATCCAATAAAGGCATTGGAAGCAGTTATGGATGGGTATAGAGTTATGCCAATGAAGGAAGCTGCAAAGATTGGTGATATATTTGTAACCGTTACTGGAAATAAATCGGTTATTAGAGAGGAGCACTTTAGGTTAATGAAAGATGGTGTAATTTTAGCAAACGCAGGACATTTCAACGTAGAAATCGATGTCAATGCCTTGGAGAGAATAGCCGAAAGAAAGAGGAAGATAAGGGAAAATGTTACGGAATACGTTATTAATGGTAAGAGAATTTATTTATTAGCAGAGGGTAGACTGGTAAATCTAGCAGCGGCGGAAGGACATCCGGCTGAGGTTATGGATATGAGCTTTTCAAATCAAGCATTAAGCGTCGAATATTTGGTTAAGAATAAAGGTAAATTAGAACCAAAAGTTTATGTCGTTCCTGAGGAGATTGATAAGGAAGTTGCCAGACTAAAGTTGAAAACTATGGGAATTGAAATCGACACCCTTACAAAAGAACAGGAAGAATATTTGAAAAGTTGGGAGACTGGAACTTAATATTAAATTATTGCCTTTTTAATAATTCAAACTTAATGTATGAAGATATACAACCTGTATATTGATGAAGAGAAATGTATAGGCTGTGGTAATTGTATAATATCTTGCCCAGAAATCGATCTTGAAGAAGTTGAAAAAGGATTGTTCACAAAATTAGAACTTAGAAATGGTATAATAGAAGTTAAGAGAAAATTTTGTACAGGATGTGGAAATTGCTTGAAATTTTGCCCCAGAGGTGCTATTAAAATAGGTGATTGAATGATTATTACAGATGTAGTTTGCCCATTCTGTGGCTGTTTGTGTGACGATTTGGTAATAGAAGTTGAAAATGATGAAATAAAAACTGTCAGGAATGCATGTAAATTAGGAGCTTCCAAATTCTTAAAGCATAAGAAAAATAGGAAGAAAAAGCCAATAATAAGAGAGAATGGAAATGAAAAAGAGGTAGATTTTGACGAAGCATATGATTATGCTGTTAAATTATTACTAAATTCCACAAGATGTTTAATATATGGATTATCGAATACATCGAATGAAGCAATTGAATATGCTGTAAAAATTGCAGAATTGTTAAGAGGTTATATTGACAATACATCAACCGTATGTCATGGTCCAAGTGTTGTCTCTTATCAAACCGTTGGATACCCCTCATGTACACTAGGAGATGTTAAAAATAGAGCCGACTTAATAATATATTGGGGATGCAATCCATTGAATGCTCACCCAAGACATTTGTCCAGATATTCATTATATCCAAGAGGATTATTTACAGAAAGGGGATTTCTCGACAGAAAATTAATAGTAATAGATGTTAGGGAAACAGATACTGCAAAAATTGCGACAAAATTTTTAAGAATTGAACCAAATAAGGATTATGAATTGATTTCAGCAATGAGAGCAATACTTAACGGATTAGAGATAAAGCAGGAGAAAATTGCTGGAGTAAGGATTGAAGAAATATATGAAGTTATCGATATGATGAAATCGTGCAAATTCGGTATACTATTCTTCGGTATGGGTTTAACCCAAACGTATGGAAGGGATAGAACTATAGACAATGCCATATCATTAGTAATAGATTTAAATAAGTATACAAAATTTAGTATAATGATGATGCGTGGACATTATAATGTTACTGGTGCAAATCAGGTTCTTGCATGGTTAACCGGATTTCCATATGCGGTAGATTTCTCTAGAGGGTATCCAAGATATAATCCTGGAGAAACTAGTGCAGTAGATGTTTTAGCAAGAAGGGAAGTTGACTCCGCAATAATTGTTGCAGCAGATCCTATATCGAATTTTCCGAGAGAATCGATTAAGCATTTGTTATCAATTCCTTATATAAACATTGACCCATTTTATAATTTATCAGCAAGATATGCTAAGATATATATTCCAACAAAGATAGTTGGTATTGAAGTTGAAGGAACTGCATATAGAATGGACAATATACCTATTAGATTAAGGAAGGTTATTGAAAATAATGAACTTCCTTCGGATGAAGAGGTGTTAAAAAATATTTATGAGAGGTTAATCGAAAATGAAGATATTATTGAAAAACGGTATTGTGTACGATCCGCTGAGTAATGTTAAAGGAGAAAGGATGGATATCTTAGTGGAGAATGGGAAAATTGTCGAAAAATTTTCAAGCGAAAGGGATGTAAAAATAATTGATTGTAGCAATAAAGTTATAATGCCTGGTGGAATAGATATACATAGCCACATTGCTGGAGGTAAAGTGAATGCTGGTAGAATAATGAGGCCAGAGGATCACATGTATTATATTAAGGAGATAGAGGGAAGAATTCACTCTGGCACTGGATATTCGTTGCCATCAACATGGCTAACAGGATACTTATATGCGAGAATGGGTTACACGTTTGTTGCAACTCCGGCAATGCCTCCTTTATCAGCTAGACATACTCACGAAGAATTAAGGAGTATACCCATCATTGATAAGACAGCATATACACTATTTGGAAACAACTGGTTTGTTTTTAAATATGTTAAAGAGAAAAATTATGAGAAGCTTTCAGCATTTGTATCGTTTATATTAAAAAGCGTTAAAGGATTTGCCATAAAAATTGTAAATCCAGGTGGAGATGAGGCATGGGCATGGGGAGGAAATGTAAAAAGCTTAGATGACACTGTTCCAAATTTTGATGTCACTCCTAGAGAAATTATTGAAGGATTAATAAGGGCGAACGAGATATTAAACTTGCCACATTCGATACATATTCATACGATAAATTTGGGTAGGCCAGGAAACTACAAGGATACAATTGAAACAATAAGGATTGCAGGTAAATTCGAAAATAAGAAGAGACAGGTAATGCATATAACTCATATACAATTCCATTCATATGGAGGGACTTCATGGAAGGATTTTGAATCAAAATCTGAAGAGATTGTGAAAGAATTGGAAAGGTATAAAAATGTGACCTTTGACATTGGGTTTGTCTTATTTGGAGAAACAACAACAATGACTGCTGATGGGCCAATGGAATATTATCTAAGTAGATTAACGGGATTAAAGTGGCAGAACTTAGGCATTGAAATTGAAACATCTCCGGGAGTAACACCGATTATATATAGGAAGAATAGTCCCGTTCATTCAATACAATTTGCAATAGGATTAGAAATTGCACTGCTATCAAATCCATGGAGATATTGTTTAACAACGGATCATCCAAACGGAGCACCGTTTATTAGATATCCGGAAATAATTGCGATGTTGATGTTTAAAAAATTCAGAGATAAGATAATAAGTAGAGCAAATCAGGCAATAAGATCGAGAGCCATAATAGAAAGTATTGATAGAGAACTTGATTTATATGAGATTGCAATAATAACTAGAGCGTCTGCAGCGAAAATTCTTGGATTGGAAGATAAGATAGGAACAATTAAACCTGGTTATGATGCAAACATAGCAGTTTATGACTTAAATCCCGAAAAAATTGATTTTCATAGTGTCATTAGAGCATTTTCAAGAGCATATTTGACGATTAAGGATGGAGAAATCGTTGTTAAAGAAGGAAGAATTGTTCGAGAAATTTATGGAAAAACATTTTACGTTGAACCTTTAATTGAAGAAGACGTTGAGAAAAAGATATATGAAGACTTAGATTACTTCTTTAAAAGGTTCTACTCTGTAAATCTTGCAAATTATCCATTGGATACAATATATTTAACAAATCCTGTTAAAATAAAAACGGAAACAAAAATCAAGGAAATTACGATTTAATCCTCTTCATATTTTTCTGTTAATACCTTCCTTATTTCTCTCGCTATTTTTTCTCCAATACCTTCAACCGTCATGAGTTCTGATTCCTTAGCTGTAAATATTCTTTCAACGGTTTTAAATTTTCTAAGCAATCTTCTTGCAAGAATTGTATTCACATTTGGTAATGAAGCGACTATTCTTTCTTGTATTTCCTTTAATGTTTTCGGTTTCTTATGTACAATTCTATACTCTCTGTCAGAGCTCTCTCTCTTTACTAGTAAATATATGAATTGACTAGTCTCTCTCTCATCCTTTGTAAAGATTACAGGTATGTTAAAATCGACTGTTAAGCTGAGCAATGCTCCTCTTATGGCGTCTGGATTTATATTTCTTAAGCTATATAATCCTTCGCCCTCTATTATTATGATTGGCTTTTTATAATATTCTCTTAGATTTTTTGCCTGTTCAAATAATCTTCCATCTATAATACTTGATAGAAAATCTTCGACGGATTTTCTTTCTATGCAGATTTCATCGTTTATTAAATAATCTCCTACATCTAACCTTTTAGGTTCGGAATGTATACCCATTTCAGATAATATTTTTACAACATCTGATTTCAATTCTCTGTAATCAACTATTATTTTATACTTTTTCTCAATGTTTTCTCTAGATATTTCAATCTTAATACCCTTCTCTTCAAGAATTTTTTTCAAATTCTTTACTATACGTTTCATTTTCTTTTCCTTCCAGTAAGAACTCCAATAATATATTTCATCTCTTGTATCCTTTGCAATTAACACAATAACCTTTCCCTCAGAACTTCTACCCGTTCTTCCCCTTCTCTGTATCGTTCTTATTTCACTTGGAACTGGTTCATAAAATATTACGGTATCGACTCTCGGTATATCTAATCCTTCTTCCGCGATTGATGTTGCGATCAAAACATTATATAAACCGACTTTAAATTTTTGCAGGATTTCGAGTTGCTTTTTTTGAGACATTCCTCTTTCACCATTTCTGCTTGCTTGTCCTATAAAAATCTCAGGTCTTATTCCTTCAATGCTCCTTATTTCTTCATATATTTTCCTCACGGTATCTCTGTATTGTGCAAATATAATAATTTTTGATTTTTTCTCGATTTCTTTTCTTAATATTTCCTTCAACTTTTCAATCTTTGGATGTAAAACATTGTAATTTTCTTTAGCAATTTTAAATGCTTCTTGAACAAGATTATCAGAGAATAATTCCTTAGAAACTTTAGATTTCTTCGTATATATTTCTGATAAGAATCTATACATTGGTTTTATTCCTTGTGTTTCCAACAATTCTATTGCATGTATAAGATATATACATTCTATGACCTTTCTAAGCATTTCGTACAATTCTGGTTTATTTTCCTTAGCTATTCTTTCTAAAATTTCCTCCCTAATTTTTAGCAGCTCTTTTTTTGATGGGAGTTCAACATCAATATTTTGCAACTTAAGCTCCTTTAGTCTATATTTAAGAGATAGTTCCAAATTCTTCTTTATCTTTTTATAAATTTCTGGCAATTCGACCTCAACCCATTCTATTTTAATGTCCTTTACGTATGGTTTTACATCAGGATCATTTTCTGTTCTAATTTCAATGTTTTGTATAAATAAATTCTTGCAAACTTCAAGGATTCTTTCTTCGTTATATCCAGGGGATGCTGTTATTGCTAAAATTAAGGGATTTCTTGCCTGTTTCATGTATTGCTTTGCTATGTATACATATGAATAATTACCAACAGCTCTATGAGCTTCGTCGAATATTAATAGTGAAACATCCCTTAAATTATACCTATCAGCAATCAAATCATTTTCAATTATTTGAGGAGTAGCAACAATGACCTTTGCATGATTCCAATACCTTTTTCTAAAATCTGGAGGGATTGCTGATGTAAATGCAATTATTTGATTTGAATCTATTTTTAATATTCTTTTAAATGTTTCGGCATGCTGATTTGCAAGTGGTTTTGTTGGAGTAAGCATTAAAACCTTGCTGTCTGGAAATTGATAAAGTCTATGAGCAGATAAAAGTACTGCAATTATGGTTTTACCTAAACCTGTTGGTGCAATAACCAATGTATTCTTTTCCGCAGCTTTTGCAACAATTACTTGCTGATATATTCTTGATTCAACGGTCTTCTCCCTTATTAATGGATGTGATATATACTGAACTTCCATATAAAAAATTTGTTTTTATTATTATGCTTGCATACGAAGGAAAAGTATTGGAGATAGATTTATCAAAGGAAAAGTTTAGGATTGATGATTTGGATAAAGATTTGATTGAGAATTTTATTGGAGGAAAAGGACTCGCGGTCAAATATTTGTACGAAAATCTTAAGCCAAAAATTAATCCATTCGATGAAAGAAATATCTTGATATTTGCAACAGGACCATTAACTGCAACATCCGCACCATGTTCCGGTAGAGCAGTTCTCGTATCAAAATCTCCACTCACAAATACAATATTTGATTCATATTGTGGCGGCTATTTTGGATTTGCAATGAGAAGAGCCGGATATTTTTTAATAGCAATAAGAGGAAAGGCTTCCTCACCATGTTATATTTACATTGAAAATGAAAATATTTATATATATGATGCTAAAAATATTTGGAAATTGAACAATTTTGACGTACAAGATTATTTGAAGAAGAAGCATGGAAAAGATGTTCAGATAGCATCTATAGGAATTGCTGGTGTAAATCTTGTTAGATATGCGAATGTTATCCATGATAAGCATAGAGCCTTTGGTAGAGGAGGTCTCGGAGCAATTATGGGTAGTAAGAATTTAAAGGCGATAGTTATTAGAGGAAGCAACAAGATAGAAGTGGTGGATAAGCAAAGATTCCGAAAGGTATGTGAGGAAGCTTACAAATTGTTAAGGATGCAAACTTTAAGACTTCAAATGTATGGAACGCCGAATATTGTTAGGATATTAAATGAAGAGAAGGCATTGCCAACGAGAAATTTTCAAAAGAGTTATTTTGAGCATGCTGATAAAGTTTCAGGAGAGGAACTTTCAAAGTATAAGGTTGGAGATTATGCATGCTTCTCTTGCAACATAAGGTGTGGGAAAATCTTTAGGATTGGAAACGTTACAACATATAGTTTAGAATATGAAACGGTATTTTCCTTTGGACCAAACTTGGAAATATCTGATTTGAAAACGATTGCAATTGCGAATAATTTGTGCAACGATTTTGGATTAGATACAATATCAACAGGTGTAACAATTGCATGCTTCATTGAAGCTTGTGAAAAGGGTATAATAAATTACGATATAAAATTTGGTGAAGGAGAAAAAGTTCTTAAACTAATTGAAGATATAGCATATAGGAGAGGGATTGGAAATGATTTGGCAGAAGGAGTTAAGAGATTCTCAGAGAAATATAACATAGATTTTGCAATGGAAATCAAAGGCTTGGAATTACCTGGATATGATGCTAGAGGTGTTTATGGATATGCATTGGCAATTGCAACAAGTAACAGAGGAGGTTGCCATCTAAGAGCTCCCATTTATATAGATGAATTGTTGAACAAAACGTTGGATAGGTTTGAAAAGAAGAATAAGGCGAAGGAAGTAATATATAAGCAGAATTTGAATGCAGCACTGGATTCATTAATCCTGTGCAAATTCACGGTTAGAGCGTTCGATGAAAAAATATATGCAGCACTTTTCGAAAGTGCAACTGGTATTAGTATGAGTGGTGAAAGATTGTTAGAAATTGGAAGCAATATATTTCTTCTTGAGAGGAAGTTCAATGAAAGAGAAGGAATTACAAAAGAATTCGATTATTTACCAAAAAGATTTTTACAAGAAAAGAACTCTTCAGGATATTTGGCAGATTTAGAAATATTAAATGAATATTATAAATTGAGAGGGTTACTTTAACCTTAAAGCATCTAAATTTTTTGGAACATAAACATTTGTTCTTAATGTCTTATAAACAAGTTTTGAGAAGCTTAAACATTTACTTTCTTCTCCATGCATTATAACAACGTTCTCAGGTCTTGGTTGAAGCCTTCTTAAATAGTTTAGCAATCTTACCCTATCGCTATGTCCTGAAAATCCTTCAACGGTATAAATTTCCATGTTTATTTTAATCGCTTTAATCCTTCCCTTTTCTATTACAGGTATCTCTCTCGCGCCTTTCTGTATCTTCCTACCTAATGTTCCTTCAGCCTGATATCCTACGAAAACGAGAGAGTTCTTCTCACTTTCTGCCAAATATTTGAAGTATTCAAGTACAGGACCTCCTATCATCATTCCTGAAGGTGCAAGGATAATACATGGATCATTACTTTCTATAACATCCTTTCTATGATTTGCATCCTTAACTTTAACAAACGCATCATACTTGAATGGAACATTGTCTTTCTTTAAAATCATGTCTCGAATTTCTCTATTTAAGTAATCGGGGTATGCCGTATGAATTGCTGTTGCTTCGTAAATCATTCCATCTAGATATACATTTACTTTTTTCAACAATCCCTTTTCCATGGCATCATGTATCAGTAGCATTAACTCCTGAGCTCTTCCGACGGAAAATACAGGTACCAAAACCTTTCCTCCTCTTTCAATTGTTTTGTTAAATA
Source organism: archaeon (assembly GCA_027058345.1). Classification (GTDB taxonomy): domain Archaea; phylum Hydrothermarchaeota; class Hydrothermarchaeia; order JALTZZ01; family JALUTC01; genus JALUTC01. The sequence continues at coordinate 10,472 of JALUTC010000132.1, forward strand.
TTTCCAGCAATGTTTTTTCGGCTTCTTC
>JALUTC010000133.1 GCA_027058345.1 archaeon
GAAATAATCTTTAAAATATAAAATATTCATCATTAAAAATTTATATGCTTTATGCCCTTAAATTATTAATTGGTGATATGAATGGTCATTAGGATCTCTGATATAGAAAGTACATTGGAAGCAATACCAAAAAAGATAAAATTCCTAACAAAGAAGGACAAGGAAACTGAGGAAGCAATAAAGGGATTAAATTTAAAGTTAGAAGATATACCTGATAAACTCGTAGAGAATATGAAAAAATTATCCGAAATATGTTTAAATAAGGAATTATCTCTTGAAGAAAGGATAAAGAAGGCGAAGGAATTGATAGATGATTCTATTAAAATCTCTCCAAAGGCTTTATCGGAAAAAGTCCTAAAACTTAGATTGAAAGAGATTCAAGAAGCAGAGGCAAAATATGAATTGATAAAGTTTAAAAAATATTTAAAAGAGGATGCAATTGCACCATTAGAGCTATTAATCTCGGATGATCCAAAGATTAAATTAATATTGAAAAACATGGGTATAAAGGAAATTCCAAAGAAAATTAGAGAATTAGCATTGGAGGCAAAGAAAATACTTGAAGATGAGAGTATACCAATACGAGAGAGGGTTGCTAAAGCTTCCGAGCTTCTTGTTCAACCACTATTACCTGCATTGTACGATATAGGAAAGGAATTTAAAGACTTACCCATTGAATTGAAAGGATTGCTTTGGGAAATAGCTTACGAATTAAATACAAAGCATAAATAAATGGAAGAAATAATAGAAAGATTGTCTCTAATTAAGATTCCAAAGAAGTATTCAAAGAGAATAGAAATAGATTTGAGAAGAGCAAGAATAAAAGTCTTACCCGAAATATATATCTCTTTTGTTTTTACAATCTCCTTAATATCATTTATAATATCATATGTAATATTTTTAATATTTTATATTTTTTCAAGGAATTTATTGTTTCTTATATTTCCACCGATAATTTCTATTATAATCCTTACGTTTCTATATTTTTATCCAAAACTTAAGGCATTGGATATTAGAAGAGATATAGAGCATAACATAGTTTATGCAACGATATATCTCTCTGCAATATTTACCGGAGGAATTCCACCAGTCACAATTTTCAGAATATTATCTAGAAAGAAGGAGTTTGGTGAGATATCAAACGAGGCGAGAGAAGTATTGAAGAATTCTGAGCTCTTAGGAATTAGCTTTGTTGATGCTTTGAAAAAACAAGCTGAAGAAACATCGTCAAAAAGATTTTCCGAAATACTATCTGGAATAGCTTCGTCAATATCAACTGGAGGAGATACTGCTGGATATTTAAGAGATATGGCTATGAGTTTGATAAATGAAGAGAGAAATTTATGGAGAGAAAGAATCGACAAATTATCAATATTTTTGGAAATATATATAACAATGCTAATAATTGGTCCAATATTTATCGGTATAACATCGAGTTTATTATCTGGAATTGCTATAACACCTGGATTTAATCCTTTGGCAATGATTCAATTGCTCGTATATATAATTATGCCAATAGTAAATATAATATTTTTAGTATTAATTCATACAATGTTCCCAACACCAAGTTAATTATTCAAAATTTCTTATAATTATGGGATAGCAATGAACGTTGTAATATGTCTAGGAGGTTCCGTTGTAGCGTCTCCTAAAATAAATAAGGAATATATAAAGGAATTCTCATCTCTCATCAAGAAATTTTTAAGCATTGGTTATCGTTTCATAATAGTTGTCGGTGGCGGAGATATTGCTCGAGAATATATAAATATAGCGAGGGAGCTTTCAAACGATGAAACACTATGCGATAAAGTAGGTATAATGGTTACGAGAATGAATGCAATGCTTTTAATATCTGCTCTTAAAGGATATGCATATGAAGATGTAATAACTGATACTAAAGGTTTAAAATTTGAAGATAAGGTGAAAATTTTGGGAGGAACAGTTCCAGGACAAACAACCGATAGCGTCGCGGCAGAAGCAGCGAGAGAAAGTCGTGCAGATTTGTTAATATATGTGACAAACGTTGATGGTATATATGATAAGGATCCACAAATATATAAGGATGCGAGATTGATAAAGAGAATGAAGTTTGAAGATTTGGTAAATTATTCGATAAGGGAACATAAAGCAGGTATTAGAGGGGTAATCGATTATAAGGCTGCCATGATTATAAAGGAAAATAGAATCAAGACAATATTTCTAAATGGTAAGGATATAAAAAACATTGAAAAGGCATTATTGGGAGAGGAAGTTGGTACTTTAATTTCTTAATCACTTACGATAAAATAATTTAAAATTATTCATAAACTCTTCTGGATTTTTTACCGATAGTATTACCTTCTTCCAAAAACCCTTTCTCTTTATAATTTCAATACTTCTACCATGATGTGTTACGAAGAATAATGTTCGAGATAATGGATTTATTCTCAATCCCCATCCAATATAATATGGAACTCTATCTATAATTTTGATATCCTCTATATCGGAGAAATTTATGATATATTTGAATGGCCAGAAGCAGGCCTCGATCTTGTCAGTATATATTCTAAAATACATGGGAAGCAATAATTTATAATGTTTTTCCTCGTATATAACTTTCTCCATATTTAAATGATTTTAAGCCTTTTAACAATTTTCTCTATTCCAGTTGAATATTGCAACGCCTTCTTTTCTCTATTATAAATGAATTCGGGCAATCCAATTTCCTTAGCAACTATTCTTAATATGTATTTTCTAATACCATTCTTTATCTTATATTCGATAGGAATTTCTCTCGCAACTCTATACATTTCTTCTGTTGAAAATGGAGCGAAATATTTCAGACCAAAAACTTCAACAACGCTCTTATCTCTAATATAATCGATGGTTAAGCACTTCTTAAAGTCTTCTTCAAGAATTCTTTCCAAATCTTTAGGATTCGCTCTCAAATATTTATAATATCCACCAAATAATTCATCAGCACCTTGAGCCGTTATAAATATCTTGCATCTATCTTTAATAGCATTTTCCGCAATTGCATAGAAACAAATACCAATGGATAAATCCATTCTCGTTTTCCTTGGAATAATCTTCATAACATTTGCTGCAACATTTTTTATATATTCTTCATCAATTTTTATTATTTTAATATTATTAAAAATATTTTTTGATTTTTCTATATATTCCAAATCCTTTGAATAATTTGTAACGACGGAATAAAGGATGAAATCTTTATTCAAAATTTTGAGAATCTTTGCCAAAATACTACTATCTAATCCTGCTGAAAATGCGAGTGCTGATTTTTCATCTATTTTATTTATAATTTTTTTTAATGTTTCTATTATTTTTCTCGAATAATTCCCTTCTTTCATAGACAAATACAGTCTTATATATATTATTTTCTAAGATATTTCTAAGTTTTTCAACGAAATTTTCAAACTCAATATTCACGAGATATATTTCAATTATATTTGATTTTGAATTTTTTATAATTTCTTTCAAATTATCTTCCTCAGATTTTCTTACATATATTCTCTGAATATCAGTAGGGGTGTTTTTCATCATATTTCAGCTTAATCCCAGTTCATCATTAAAAATAAAAAATAAATAACTTATTCTCTTGGATATCCTACAGGCATGATATATAATGGTTTATGATCTTTTGGCAAAGACAATACGTTTGCTACATCTTCATCGTAGAATGCTCCTATGGCAACTGTTCCAAGACCCAATGCTGTACATTGCAAGTAAATGTTTTGTGATACATGACCAGCTTCAAACAATACATATCTAATGCCACGATCCCCATACTTTCTAGTAGTCCTTTCAAAAACTGCTGCAATAACAATATCTAAAGGAGCTTCGAGTACATACTCTTGATATAATGCGGCTTTCATCAATTCCTCTCTGAAATCTCCCCTTTTAATCAATTCCAATGAATGTTCATGAGGTATGTAATGAAAGACACCCTCTTCCATTACAGCATACAGTTCTATTGGATATAAGGCACCTGCAGATGGAACCGTTCGATAGAAGTTTTCTCTCGTTATTCCCTGACCTGCCCATAATATTTGAGATATTTGCTCCATGGATAGCTTCTTGTTCAAAAATCTTCTGCAAGATTTCCTCCTATATATCGCTTCTTCCAAAGACATTTTTCCGGAATATTTTGGCTGAGGTAACTTTATCTTCATAAATATATGATTATATATCTTCTTGACGATGTCGGCATTTGTTACGATTGCGAAAGGATAAAAAAGAGGGGATTTGGAACAGAAAGAAAAAATTTTTTAACATTAAATTTATACGAAATATTATATATAATTGAGAATTATAAGGCGAAGGTTGTTAAAGATTCGAGGGAGGTTTCGGTTCATGATTTTATAAAGCATGCAGAGAACTTTATAAAAAATTTTTACATAAAGTATTTAGTTTTTAAGGATTTGACGAACAAAGGGTATGTAGTTAAGTCTGGATATAAGTTTGGATTTGATTTTAGGGTATATGTTAAAAATGAGACTCATTCGAAATATCTCGTCAAGGTATTTTATGAAGAATCAAGCATAAGCCTTCTGGAAATTTCTTCAATGATAAGACTTGCAACATTTTCAAATAAAATTCCTGTAATAGCAATTGTTGACAAAGATTTTTCAATAAGTTACTTTAAATTATCCAGAGAATTATAATTATAAAATTTTTGGGAATAATCTTTTATATATTTCATCTAAGAATTCATCGAGAAAAACTTCCTCATTTTTCAGCAATTTATATCCACTTTCCTTTATCGATTTCTCTATATAGGATGGAATTCCTATAGATTTTAAATCCTTCCTGGATAACATGTCATTGATTAATTCGTAAATATCCTTGTATTTTCTCTCGGCAAATACATACCATCTGTCCTCCTTTATAAATGGATCCCCGTAAATGTTTCCCCTATATTTTCTCAAAAACCTCTCTTCTTCCTTACTGCCAACAATTGGTCCTTTGTGAAGTTTTATTCTTGGAAGCTTATCCGATTCAAGTTCGAACATGAATAGAACATTATTATTCGATACTAAAAACTCTGAAAGCAAGATTCTGAAGTCGTTCCTTTCAATATTTTCTCTAAAGACCCTTAAGCATTTTCTCGCTTGACTATAAATTATTTCATCAATTACATCAGGTCTTTTTATCAAAATTCCAATGAGAGAGGTTCCCCTTTTTTTAAACAATTCTATGGCATATTCTTTTTGAATTTTTTCCTCATGTTTAAAGAAGAATTTAAGTTTATCATTTGATTTAAAAAATTCTTTCGCATAAAATATAAATTTGTAAAAGTTTTCAACAGATAATGCTGCGGCAACGTTTCTATTTTCATCAACCGGATCTATAAATATGAGGGGTTGTCCTTTAAATTTTTCCAAAACCTTTGACTTATCAACATAGAAAAATGAAATTATTTCGCCGAATTTCCATTTCGTTGCATTTCTCAACACATTCTCAAAGCTACCATATTTTATAATCAATAACTCACACAAATATCCTGAAAAACCTCTAACTTTTTCCTCAGCACCATACAGGTTCAAATTCTTTAAGAATTGTTTCAACAATCTAACATCTTCTTCCTTTCCTTTTATATATTTGGATACGAATTCGTGATGAAATGGTGTCCTATCAACCGATGATGCCTTTTCCTTTGGATCAGAAATTTTATAGCATGGAACTATTTCTACATCATATCCCTTATAATTCCCTCTCACATATGGATGCTCGGCATACTTCTTTTCATATTTACCAAATATCTTCCTTGCAATCTCTTCAACATATCTTTCCATATCCTCCTTGTTATAATCTTTTGGAAAGAATATAAATACATCTAAATCCTTTTCATATCTTAACCACGTATCCCTAGCAGCTGATCCCAATAATTTTACATCAAAATCTGTATACTTCTTAATCTCATTTATAACTTCGTTTGCAATTCTCTTCAACTCTTCCTTTTCTTCAACGGTTGGTGATATCTTTTTAAGAACAAGCTCTCTATACATAATATTTATGAAGGTTTTCACAAAAACTCTTGAGTATTTCCTTAAGGAAGATGAAATCAAAGATATAACGGAAGATGTTAGGAGAATTGTTAAAGAATCCGGTGTAAAGAATGGTATAGTCAATATTTTTTCAATAGGCTCAACATCAGGTATAACTACAATAGAGTATGATCCAAATCTTCTCAAAGATTTCAACAATATGATGGAAAAGATTGCACCAAAAGATTTCGATTATTTACATCATAGAACGTGGGGGGACGATAATGGTTCAAGCCATCTGAGGTCAAGCATAATAGGAACAAATATGACATTACCAATAATTAATGGTGAAATACCTTTAGGAACATGGCAGCAAATAGTATTGATAAATTTTGATACAAGAGATAGAAAGAGGAGGGTTATAATTCAGGTGATTGGAGACTAAACGTTCCTTATCTTAACATTCTTAACATACCTTTCAGCAATAGACTTAAATTTAATCATCTCCTCATAACTATATGGCTTAACACTCGATAGTTTTTTATCAAGAACACTCTTATTGTTAAAATTTTGTATTGTATACAACTTCGCCCCTCTTATAATCCTTGCTATTTCTTCAATATCCTTCTCATCAATAAGCCCAGGAACGACTGTTGTTCGGAATTCGTAATCTTTAGCATGATTCTTTATCAAATCAATACTCATCAATATATTTTCAATGTTTATTTTTCTACCAGTTACTATTTCATACTTATTCATCTTTGCTTTAATATCCATTGCAACATAATCTACCAATTTAATAATATGTTTTAGATTTTCAAATAGATATCCATTTGTATCCAATTTTATCTTAAAACCTAATTTCCTCAAATTTTTAATAAATTCTTCCAAATCATCTTGTAACAATGGTTCTCCACCAGATAATACAACTGCATCTATTATGCCCTTCCTTTCTTCTAGAAATTCGAACACATATTCTTCGGAAATTTCCCCGCGACGCCTCTCTATTAATTTATAATTTTGACAATATCTACATCTGAAGTTACATCCCTGAAAAAATATCGTGCATGCAGCATGTCCCGGATAATCTATCAACGTAAATTTAACAATTCCTGCAATTTCAACCATAATACTTGTGAAAAAATGTAACGTTTACTTTCTTTATATGAATTATCCTAGAGTAATAATAAGTGGAACACATTCTGGAAGTGGAAAAACGACGATAGCACTTGCAATAATGAGAATCCTTTATGACATGGGATATAAGGTTCAACCTTATAAAGTAGGGCCTGATTTTATAGACCCAAGTTATCATTTTTTTGCATGTAATACTAGATCGAGAAATTTAGATTCCTACATGTTAAGTAGAGAAAGGCTTCTTGAAAATTTTGTTAGAGGAATGAATGGTAAGGATATAGCAATAATTGAAGGAACAATGGGGTTATATGATTCTTGCGGAGCAATAACAGAAAAAGGTAGCACTGCAGAGGTATCGAAAATTTTAAAATCTCCCATAATATTGATAGTTGATGCGAGAAAAATTGGAAGGACATCTGCCGCGATTGTTCTTGGATATTTAAAATTTGATAAGGATGTAAGAATAAAGGGATGTATAATAAATAAGGTTGGTAATGAAAGACATGCGAGTAAAGTTAAGAGAGCAATCGAGTATTATACAAAATTAAAGGTATTGGGAATTATCCCAAGATATAAGGAATTATTTATCGAGGAAAGGCATCTTGGACTAATCCCTGCTTATGAAAAGGATAGGGTTGAAGAATTCATAGAAAATGCCGCGAAATATATAAAGAGGAATATAAATATAGATGAAATTATAAAGATTGCATATTCTGCAGAAGATTTAGAATTTGATTATGACGAAAATTATGGAGAAATGAATAAGGAAATAACCATTGGCATATTTTTTGATAAGGCATTCAACTTTTATTATACAGAAAATCTTGAAGAATTATCCAGATATGCGAAGATAAAATTTATAAATTCGTTCAGTGATACAAATTTAAACGATATCGATTGTTTATATATTGGTGGAGGATTTCCAGAAATATTTGCTAAAGAATTGGAGAAGAATAAGAAGCTGAGAAATAGCGTCTTAGAATTTTGCAAGTCAGGGAAACCAGTGTATGCTGAATGTGGTGGTCTTATGTATCTTGGTAAAAGTATAATCGTGAACAATGAGGAATATGAAATGGTAGGTCTATTCGATTTTAAAACTGAGATGATGAAGAATTTCCAAGCTCTTGGATATGTTGTTTTGAAGGTTGTAAATGATAATATTTTAACAAATCCCGGAGAAATTTTAAGAGGACATGAATTTCATTATTCTAGACCAGTTTTTAAAGATTTTTCTAAATTTAAATTCGCATTCAAAGTATTAAGAGGAAGAGGATTTTATAAAGGATGGGATGGTTTGATATATAAAAATGTTCTAGCAAATTATACACACTTTCATGCATATTCAAAGAAGGATTTCTTCAAAAAATTTATTGAAAGAGCAAAAAATATTAAATATGGAGGTGATTAAATGAAACTTCCTACACTAGGAATATTGGTAATAATACTTCTAATATTATTTATACTATCGCAGGCAATAAAAATCGTTTTCGAATATGAAAGAGGTGTAATATTTAGATTAGGTAGATTAATCGGCGTAAAAGGACCAGGTATTTTCTTCATAATACCAATAATTGATAGAATGGTTAAGGTTGATTTGAGAACAATAACAATGGATATCCCCAGTCAAGAAGTTATAACAAAGGATAACGTACCCATAAAAGTCGATGCCGTCATATATTTCAGAATAATCGATCCCGCAAAAGCTTTAACACAGGTTGAAAATTATATCGTAGCAACATCAATGCTTGGACAAACAACGTTGCGAAGCGTTCTTGGACAGAGCGAACTCGATGAAATATTAACTGAAAGAGAGAAGCTTAACAGGAAATTACAAGAGATTATAGATCAACATACTGCAGCGTGGGGAATAAAGGTTACTGCCGTCGAAATTAAAAACGTTGAATTACCTGAAGGAATGAAGAGAGCAATGGCAAGACAAGCAGAAGCTGAAAGAGAGAGGAGGGCAAAGATAATTGCAGCTGAAGGAGAATTGCAGGCGGCAGAAAAGCTTAGAACAGCGGCAGAGATTATAAGTAAGACTCCAGCAGCAATACAGTTAAGATTTCTTCAAACAGTAACTGAGGCAGCAACCGAAAAGGCATCGACAATTGTCGTACCAGTTCCTGTTGATTTGATAAGAATGTTTATTGATAGGGGAAGTAATTTGGAAGAGATTTTAAAGGAAATATTGAAGTATTTAAAGGAAGGTAAAAGTAATGTATGATAATAGTAGCAATTGAAGGAATAGATGGTGCAGGAAAAACCACGATATCAAACCTTTTATATAACGATTTTAAGGATAAGATTAGGATAAAACTTATAAAAGAGCCTAATAAAAATAGCAAGATAGGTAAAATTCTTAAGGAATTTCTTTCAGAAAGAATCTCTGGAAAATTTCTCGCATTACTATATGCTGCAGATAGGACTTATACATATGAATTCTTGTATGGAGACTACGACGTAATATTATCGGACAGAAGCATATTTTCAAGTCTTGCATATCAAACAATAGATTTACCTGAGGAATGGATCATTGCGATAAATAAATACGTACCATTTCCAAATTATGTCATTTATCTTGATGTTTCTCCCGAAGTTTCTTTAAAAAGAATAAGGAGTAGAGAATTGTTTGAAAATGAATCTACGCTGAGAATTGTCAGAGATAATTACCTAAAGTTATTAAAGAATAATAAATATCCCAGTAAATTTTTCAAGATTAATGCCGAAAGACCTCTTGAGAAAGTATATGAAGAAGCAAGGACAATATTTATTGAGATATTAAGATGTGAAGGTATTATCCGATGAATTTTTCAAAATTTCTTTCGAGAATATTCAAAAGGTTATCTTTCGATACCTTTTTTATATTTGAAATTTCTTCTACAACACTTTCCAAAATTTTTGGTTCTAAAAACATCCCACGATAATTATAAGGGCCATCACTTTCGATTAATATATTTTTTAAGGGAGCATATTCGAGCACAGACTTATGCTTTTTTTGTAACTTATATGCTGGATTTATTCCTATAAAATATCCATGTTCTATAATATCGTCAATCAATTCTAAAGGTCCTGTATACCAGTGAATGTAAGCTCTATCAATATCGTGTTTAATTATTAAGTCTAAAACATCTCTCCAAGCATCCGGTGCATGAATATTTACGGATAAATCAAATTCCTTTGCTAAATTTAAGAAGAACATAAAAACTTCAACCTGTTTATCAAAGGT
>JALUTC010000134.1 GCA_027058345.1 archaeon
CAATGTATAATCCTTCCTCTATGTATAACAGCCATGGGTATAGTTATACTTTTTATTAGGTTTTCAAGTTCTGTTAAAATCTTGCCGTTTTCCATAAAATTAATATATGACAGTAATCCTTAGTTTTTCGGTAAACAAAGAATTACTTGAAGAATTAAACGATATAAGGAAAAGACTGGGATTTACAAGTAAAAGCGAAATCATTAGACAGGCAATAATGTTATTCATCTCTGAGAATAAGCTTAACATAAAGAGTGAGGAAAATGTTGACGGTATTCTTATAATTTTATCCAGGGATAAGGATTTCGACGTTATAAATATAATTCATAAGTTCCAGAATATAATAAAATCACATTTTCATACATGCTTAGATAACGACAGATGTCTAAACATAATATTAATAAGAGGATTGTTTAAAATCGTTAACGAATTTTTGAGAGAATTAAATAAAAGGAAAAATATTGGAATGATAAAATTTATCCCGATTTGAATCTCAACATCTTTCTAACCCTTTCTGCCTTTCTAACTTCTTCCCTAATTTCTGGTGGAAGTCTCTCTTCCTTCTTCTTCCTCTTAACATATATCACGTCATCTATCTTTAGTATAGAATTTACAAATTCCGTGGCTCTAATCAATATTATTTCCTTTAAATCGTAGAAGTCTACTATACCTCTTTTATATGTATCAACGATTTCCTTATTATTACAATCTATGCCCGCATTTTGCTCTCCATTTGCATGTCTCTTCCTTAATTCTAATAATATGTCTAATTCATTCATTCCTGCATTATATGCGAGATATCTTGGAATAGATTCTAATGCATTTGCATAAGCTTCTACAACTATTTGCAATTTTGATGGAATTGTTTTTGCATATTTTCTTAACCTCTTTGCCAACTCTACTTCTATTGCTCCTCCTCCAGCTACTACCTTCTTACTTTTGTAAACCTTATCCATTAACGTTACCAAAGATTCCACCTTTCTCTTCATTTCCATGGCATTTACTTCCGAACCTCCTCTGACTAATATTGAGCAAACGTTCTTATTCTTACATCCAGTTATATACATAATCTCTTCCATTCCAATTTTATCCTCAACTATCAATTCAGCATATCCTAAAACTTCTGGAGATAAATCTCTAGCATTGCTTATTATCGTTGCACCAGTAGCCTTTGCAATTAATTCTAGAACATCTGGCTCAACATCTCTTACACCAAGTATTCCAGCTCTTGCTAAGTAATACATTGCAATCTCATCTATATTTTTATCACATAGGACAACGTTTGCTCCTATCTTCTTTATTAAACCAACAACATACTGTGTAACCCTATGCTTAAATTCTGTAAATGCAAGTAATGATTTTGGATCCTTTGATGAAACTTTCATTCCTGGAGGTGCTCTTACTGTAAATTCTCTATTAATGCATAAAATTCTTGCCCTCCTTAGTACCTTTGGCATATCTGGATGGACACGTTTACCCAAATCTATAAATATTCCATCAATAAGTTTTGTATCATATACACTTCCGCCTGGTCTATAATTTACATATATATTGTCCTTGCTTCCCGCTCTTTCTATTGCATCTGCAACTATTTTTGCTATATATTTATTTTCATTACTTGGACTTCCCAAGTAGCTTAGAGCTATCCAATACAAGTCTTCCTTCCTTAATTCTAAAGCTAACTCTTTTAAAAATTCTCTTGCCTTTTTCAATGCTAGATTATATCCCTCTATTATAGTTGCAGGATGGAAACCTTTTAACATAAGTTCCTGAGCATTTCTAAGTAATTCTCCTATCAATGTTGAAAGTGTTGCAACTCCATCTCCATATTCTCTATTATGGACAACTCCTAAACTAACGAGTAATTTTGCTGCAGGATGTCTTATATTTGCTAAGTATAGAACAACGGCGCTCGAGTTTGTAACTGCTACATCTCCAACCTCATCCTTCAACATTTTATCGAATCCATATGGTCCTAAAGTTGTCTTTAAAGTTTCGGTAACAACTCTTATAGCATTTATATTCTGAAATATTGTTTGATATTTATCTAGGTTGGGCATTGACTTCTCATTTTTCATATTAATCATTAAATTCAAATTTATTATGTATAAGCTTGTCATAGACGAAAGGGAGAAGAAGTATTTAACGAAGAAAAACGTATTGCAAACAGACTTGGGGAAGGTATATTTGAAAGGAAAGGAATTTGGAGATATTGTCTTAAGTAATATTGGAAAGAAATTCTATATAATTAAGCCTAGGATTCCAGACATTTGTGAGAAGATGGAGAGAAGAACGAGTATAATTCTTAAGAAGGATATAGGTTTTGTTATAGCATATACTGGTTTGGGAAGTGGTGATATCGTAGTCGATGCAGGTACTGGTTCGGGAAATGCTGCGATATATTTTGCAAATATTGTTAAACCAAATGGGAAAGTATATACATATGAAATAAGGGAGGAGTTTGCAAGGATTGCAATGGAAAATTTTAAGATTGCTGGTGTCGAAAATTATGTAGAATTAAAGCTTAAGAATATATATTTTGGGATAGATGAAGAGGATGTTGATGTTATTTTCTTCGATTTACCAGAACCTTGGAAGGCAATACCTCATGCTTACAAAGCATTGAAGGTCGGAGGCTTCATCGCGGTTTATAATCCTTACATTGAACAGGTGAAGAAAACGGTTTTCTCTCTTAAAAAGTATGGTTTCAAAATGATAAAAACATATGAAATTATTGAGAGAGAAATAGAGGTTAAGGAAGAAGGAGTAAGACCTGCAACAAAAGGGTTACTTCACACAGCTTATTTAACATTTGCAAGAAAATTGACAAAAATTTAACCTAATCGATCATGATTATAAATAATAAATAATTAAATAAGTACTTATAAATAGTTAAGCTGCTAAAAATAAATTATGACTATAGAATACGAAGTTATACCATATAGAAAGCTATGGCTGACTATAGCAATAATAACATTCGTAACAATAGTAGCAATACCTACACCTGAAAGTTTGGTCAAGATTGTTAAGGAACATAGAATTGCGGAGAGAATGTTCGTTGAAAAAAATATAGTTGGTAAACCAGAAACATTCTTGAAATTGTATAATAAAGGGGCGATAAAGTTATCGGAAAAGGATAGAAGGAAGATAGAAGAGCTTTTAAGAGGAAAGGATGAGAAGGAAAAGATTAAAATTATAAAGGAGAAAATATTATCCGATAGAAAATGGAGGGAGAAAATTGTAAAGAGCGAGGCATGGTTGGATGAAATAGCAAAGGAAGCAGCATTCAAGGCAAAGATTGTAATAGCATTAATGCTCACAATTATAATATTATTTGCTACGGAAGCAATTCCAATAGGTGCGGCTGCACTCATCATTCCAT
>JALUTC010000135.1 GCA_027058345.1 archaeon
GTAGAAATCCTTGTTTCTTTCCTGTTTTTGTTATGTAAAAGATGAATGGCTTATCAGGTGGATTTAATAAATATTGCAATGCCTTTTTCTTATCGAGAAATTCGACCTTGTCATCGATAATTATCCAGCTCTTCCTTCTATATGTTTGATCCTTTAGGAATTTTATGCAGTCGTTGCAAACAATGCTTCCTGAAACTAATGATGAAAATTGTACAAAGGTATCTGGAAATTTATATTTAACTCCTTCCTTTTCCTCTCCACAAATAACACATCTTCCTTTCATATTTTTATTATTACGGCAAAGTTGCAGTACGAGAAAAGAAATTTAAAGGCAAGTAGAAAAATTATTAACATGGAGGCGCCAACAAAAGGAAAATACAAGGTTGATTTATTTGGAAAGGAAGCAATAATTGATATTGATAAAAAGTTGCTTTGCATAGAAGGGAAATGTACAAAAATACCAAACCCTGGAGAATTGATATTATTTCTATACACGATGGGACATAAGGTTGAAAAGGCATGACAGATAGAAGGATAAATATCAGCGACTTTTACATCGATGTAATGCGAGATATGCTTAGCATGTCACTCAGAGAGGAAAGAGAAATCGGCGCCCCATTATGCAAGGTAGATGATCAAATAATAATCGATCTCAGCAACTTATCTATTGGAAATGAGTTCAACGTTAATATTCCAGACAGGTGTTCACGTGGCGAATATGTCGGTTCGATACATACACATATTGGGAGTAGCGATTTCAGCGTTAAAGACATTGTTTCTGCGATAAGAAGAGGGAGCGATGTAGAATGTTTATGTTATGCAACTGAAGAAGAAGCAGGTTGCAAATGTATAAGGATTGAGAAACCTAGAAATTATAACGAGTTGCAAACAAAGGCAAGGATTTTCCACGATGCATTAATAGAGTTGGACGATGCTTATAGAAAATTGGTAGATATTGGCAGGGAATTTGAAGAGGAATATTATCAGGTATTTTCAAGGCTTGCTGAAATATTAAGAAGAACTGAAGAAGCAATAGCTGACAAAGCAATAGAAAGAGGAGTTATAAGAGGAAGGAGAGAAAATGGAATCGTTGAAGTATCAGACGAAAGCATTGTTTTGAGGGTTGAGTTTGAATGATTGAGATAAAGAAATACGAGATAAAGGAAGAATGTAAGGAAATCGAAGCATTTTTACCATACTTCCTAGAAGCAATCGAAAAGGCTGTTAGGAAAGGAGTAGAGACGGGATTTTCGATATGCAAAACAGATAACTTGCTATATAAAGAGCCAGCCGATTGTAGATTTGTTGAATGCAACCCAAAGGAAGAAGTTATTTCGATGCATGGATATTACTGCGGAAATGAGACAAATGTTATCATACCTTATTGCAAGGAAAAAGATTATGCAACGATGCACGTTCATGTAAAGGAAAATACTGACAGGTTTAGCGTTTTCGATATTGCATCTGCAATAGAAAGGGGGTTGGAAGCGACTTGTGTTTGCTCTCCAACTGATAGTGGGAAATCATGTAAATGCGTTAAGATAAATACGAAGCATCCAGAGTTTGATGATTTGAGGAAAAGAATATCAAAGATTTATCTCGAAGCTGCTGTTAAGGAAAGAGAAATAAAGGAAAAGATGGAAAAGGGAGAGATTTCTATAAGCGATGCAGCAATTGAGATAAACATGTTAAAGGAAGAGACAAAGCTCAGACTTATGAACGAAATATATGAAGCGGGAGAAAGGGGAATATTGCCAAAGAATGAGTGGAAGATAAGATTAATTCCAGGCGGTGTTTGGGAATATATAGAATTTGAGGATTATTGTGTAGACGTTGAATTGGAAACGAAGTAATATTTATGGTTTTTATTTGATTTAACAGCATGAGGATTTACGACTATTCTGCAAGGGAATGTGTGAAAAAAAATTGCAATTTTGCCTATCTAACTTCAATATTCAGCGCCTTTTCAGTTACGAAAAATCTTCCCTTTTCTTTCCTTATCAAAACATTCTTTTGCATCATTGCTTTGATATATGCTCCCAACGTATTATAATCGATGCCAAGCTGCCTTATCACATCTTTACAAACTATTTCCTTTCCGACATTCTTCTTCAAATAATCGATAAACTTCTTAAAACTTTCAGGGTTTTTTCCCTTATGCTTCATCTCCATGCTTTTATCAAATCCTAAGAAATAAAGCTCATTTCTTATAACCTTGTAAAGTCTAATCGTTGCCTCAATCATTTTGATTATTGCTTCTTCAACATTCCCACCAGATACTTCGTACAAGAAATCGTACAAATCCTGCCTTAAATGAATTTCAACCTTTTTCAACATATCTCATCCTCTCCAAAATCTCATTAACAAGCTTTATCCTATCATTAATCCTTTTAATCACGAAATTGTTGATGAATGGACAAACACCTGTTTTCCTTCCATAAACGACAGCGTTTGCTAAATCAGTTTTATTCTCTTCAATATAATTCTGAAAAACAAGCCTATCCAAAGGATATGTGAAGTTGAGAAATGTCGTATCTTCAAGAATTGCAACCTTTTCCTTAATCCTTTTTATCAGATAATTCGAAAGCTGTTTCAATATCGTTGCCTTTTCCTTTTTTACCCTTACACAATTGAAAACAACTCCTAAAAGGTATAGCTTCTTCCCTCTCATCAAAGGTATGTATGATAAGTAATTCTTGTTATATATCGAGGCAAATACTTCTGTTATGAATTTAACACATCCTTCAATATCAAGCAAGCTTCTATCCATCCTAACAGGTACAATTAAATAATCAGATACAAGGAATGAAACTCTTGTATAAAATGGTTCGGGTGGCGTGTCGATTATTATGAAATCAAAAGAAAATTGGTTAAAGGTCCTCATGAATCTATCGACAAATACCCTTTCGTCTTGAGTTACATCAAAGCCAATAACAAAAGATTTGAAAACATCTGGGCTTGATGGGATTATGTAAAGATTTTCGTAGATACTTTTCATCATTTCATTGCTCGTAACTTCGTGTTGAACAAATCCAAGGTTCTTCAACTTAAATGGCTTTGCAAATATTCTATCTCCGTATCTAAAGAATTGAACGGATGTTTCATATTCAGATGGATATTCCTTGAAAAATAGGTTTGTTAAATGCGCTTGAGGATCTAAATCAACGAGACAAACTCTTTTATTCATCGATGCCAAAGTAGATGCGATTGTAGCAGATAAAACGGTCTTACCAACTCCACCTTTCATGTTGGATATCGTTACCACCTTCATATTTATAATTATTATAAGCATTATAAAAAGGTTGTGTCTTGTACGGCAATGTTGCAGTATCAGAAGTGTTATTCGTACGGGAAAACAGCTGTTTTTCGTCCCGG
>JALUTC010000136.1 GCA_027058345.1 archaeon
GCCAATATATTGCTACGGTTACCCTCTTCCCAATAATTTCGACAACATCCCCAGGCCTTAATCCTAACCTCCTGGCAGCTTCGGGATCTATCCTAACTATACCCCTACCAGTATCGTTGGGCTTTGCCTCAGCAACCTTAAGTTCAAGAGTCATATTGAATCACCCTTCCTCTCTTACCTTATTTCTAATACTTCTAGTATAATTTAAACAAAAAAATTAAAGTATTATTCGATTTTTATCTCGTGACCCCTAACTTCTTCAGCTTTTGGCAATATAATTTCTAAAATTCCGTCTTTATATGAAGCCCTTGCCTTTTGTATATCTACCTTTACAGGTAACCTTATCTTTTTTCTAAATTCTCCATACTTTATTTCCTTTAAGATATATCTAGCACCCTCTTTTAATTCTTCCTCCTTTTTATTTACCCTTATTTCTAATGTATCGTCATGATACGATACCTTTATGTCTTCCTTTTTAACACCTGGTAT
Organism: archaeon; assembly: GCA_027058345.1. GTDB lineage: Archaea > Hydrothermarchaeota > Hydrothermarchaeia > JALTZZ01 > JALUTC01 > JALUTC01. Next base: position 490 of record JALUTC010000136.1, read on the forward strand.
TTCGCAGATTACCTTTATCTCATCATCAGTCTCAATTACATTCGAGCATATCTCTTCCGCCTCTCTTCTTATAGGTATTTCTTCAAATAATTTATCAACCCTATCCCTTATTCTATCCAATTCTTTTAATATATCACTTAATATATCACGCATCATATTAATCAATCTTTATATCAAATCCTTTTCGTGCCTCTTTTAATTTGAATTCGACTTCAAGGACGCCGTTGTTAAATCTAGCTTTAGCGGATGATGGGTCTACCTTTGTTCCGAGGTCTATTCTTTTATAATATTTTCTGTTATCACTTTCTGCCTTAACTTCCAATTCTGTTTCAGTTGCTCTCAATTTTATATCTTCTTTTTTAACACCTGGTAGTTCAATTAGTACTGATAGTGTCCCTTCTTTTTCATTTTTTATTATATCGACGAATGGTTCTCTATATCCTGATACTTCTGCAATACTTGGTTTAATATTTCCAAATGTTCTAATTTCAGGTTCCTTACCAGGTTCTATTCTTATTGAATATCCGAATATTAAAGGTTCCCTTGTTTCAAATCTACCTTCTTCTAGCTCTCTGAAAATTCTCTCGAACATCCTATCCATTTCCTCAAACTCTCTCATTATATCTCTGATCCATCTTCTCCACCAAACCATATAATCACCCTTAAATATATGAAAGATTAACGTCAAAATTTTAAACCAAAATTTTTGAAAAATAAGAAAAAAGTTACTTTAGTAAACTAAAATTTTCTTCCTTTAACTCTCTCTAAGTCAAATTTTGCCGTTGAGGCAATTGCCATGACAGCCATGACTCCGGCCTGAACTGGATCGGTAACTACCAGATCGGCAACTTCAGGAACGCTGCCTGCCATATTTAGCGAGATTACAGGTATTTTATGCTTTTCTTTCAATTCCTTAACAGCTTGGGTAATTTTTCCTCCCATTAATGATCCTGCTAAGATTAATATTGCTGCTCTATGCAACCTACCAACGGCTTTAACTGCTTCAGCTATATCTTCTTCACCAACCAAAGGAATTGTATCGACACTTATTCTTTCACCTCTCAAATTATGCCTGTCAGCTTCTGTAACTGCTCCTAAGACGACTTGTGATACCTGTGCCCCTCCACCTATGACTATTACTCTTTTACCGTAGATTTCCATGAATGGTTTATGAACTTCAATCTCAACGATTTTATCCTTGAATTCTTCCTTTATATTTTCGACCAAAGAATTTACATCATGCTTATCTTCAACCTCTAAATATATGTAATACTTTTCCCCATTTCCTTCCTTTCTAAACATTTGTATATATTCTATGCCAATATTTTTCTCGAAAAGAATTTTAACAATTTTTTCAAAAACTTTTGAATCCTTTGTTATCAAATTTATTGCTATAAGCCTCTTTTCTCTGAATATATTCTTTATCCCAACCATTTCTATTACCTCTTCACTTATTGCTTAAAAATAAGTAAAAATTTCTTATCAAAAATTCCTAATAAAAGATATAATCCTCTCAAGCTCTTCTCTTGGATTTTTACTCAAATAAATTGCACGACCTATTATTTCGAAATCTGCCCCAGATTTCAATGCATCGCCGGGATGAGCTCCCTGATATATTATCCCTGGAGAAATTATAACCTTATCTGGATACTTTTGCCTTATCTCCTTTACAATTCCAGGATTGTTTGCAGGTAAAACAAAACCGTAAGAATATTTACTTGAAATTTCAGCCAACCTATTATACATTTCATTAAATAGGCATCCCCTATGTGTCATGGAAATTACAGAGAAAAGATTAATAAACTTTGAACATTCTCTCAAAACTTCTTCACCAACGAATGGATGAATTATAACATAATCTGCGCCATTTTCCTTCAAAATCTTGCATACCTTTGATGAAATATAGGGAATATCCGCTAGTTTTAAATCAACTATGATTGGTAATTCATACCTCGCCTTCATCTCCTTTATAACCTTTACACAATTCGTAATCAATGGTATAATTCCAAGCTTTATTCCATCAATTAAATCATATATTTTGTCTAAAATATTAAAGAGTTCTTCCTTTTTTTCCAAATCTCCAGCAAATATTATTCCATATTTCTTTCTAAGCATCATTTTCTAAGGTTAAGTTTAACCTGATTAAAATGGATATCAGAGAACTTATATACAAATATGCGATAAAGAATGCGTACGAACATGGAAAGGCGATTGAAAAGGCTGTTATTGGTAAGATAATTGCCGAAAATCCAGAGATAAAATCAAGGATTAAAGAGATTATTCCAATAGTAAAGGAAATTGTTAGCCATGTCAATAATTTACCAAGAGAAAAAGTTTCTGAAGAATATAAAAGGTTCGAGTATGTAAAAAGGCAAGTAAAAGAAAAGAAAGAACTTCCAGACTTTGGTCTGGAAAAAATTGTTGTAAGATTTGCACCAAATCCAAGTGGTCCATTACATCTAGGACATGCGAGAGCTGCAATATTGAACGATGAATATGCTAAGAGATATAGCGGAAAATTTATACTTAGATTTGAGGATACAGACCCATATAGAATATATTATAAAAATGAGAGAGAGAATGGTTACAAAATGATTCTTGAAGATTTGGAATATCTAAATGTAGATGTCCACGAAATAGTATATCAATCGGATAGATTGGAAATCTATTATGATTATGCGAGAAAATTGATCGAAAGGGGACTCGCCTATGTTTGTAAGTGTGACCAAAATTATTTCAGAGAATTAAGAAACAGAGGGATTGCATGTAAACATAGAGAGCAGGACGTTGAAAAGAATTTAAGAGAATTTGAGAGAATGTTCAACGAATATAAAGAAGGAGA
>JALUTC010000137.1 GCA_027058345.1 archaeon
CAATTATTTTTGTGTAAAATTTAGGTTCAACTCTAACGGTTAAATACGTTACACCTAATAGTTCAATTAGTTTGTATATAATTTTTGCTAAACTCATTCAACTAACCTCTTCAAGAATTCACGTAATTCTTCATAACTTGCTATTTGCTTTAAATCCTCTTTCTCAATTATTAATTCTGGTCTATCTTCAAAGTAAACATAGATGTGATATAGAGTTTCAACAATATCGGTTACATTCAAATCAAACTCTTTCAATATTCGAGCAATATCCCTAACATTGAACATTCAAATCACCTCCTTAAGTGTATCCTTTAATCTATCAAATCTTAACGGTTTAGTTAATAATCGTTTCATGTATGCTTGTCTAAGTATTTGATTGATTTTTTCCAATTCAATACGCTCTTTTCCTAATCGATACAATCGATAACCCTCGTATCTTATTGCATTCTCGAATAACAGATCTAATAATCGCTGAACATTTTCTCTAGCTCTGTTTGCTTTTGTATGAGCATATGTGTAAACGCTTCTAGCGTATCGGTTTAGCAGATCGTATAATGCTTCATCCTTGAATGTCATTCTAAATCGGTATGCGTATTGATAGCATAAACTTGAACAATAAGATCCAAATAATCGAGTTTCCTGGATCTCAAGCAATGTTGTAAGGTATGCGTATAGTTTTTCAAGCATTCTTATTGCTTCAAATGCTTCAGTTGCAGTCATTTTTGTAACTCTTCTAATTGCTCTATTTTCCAGGTGTGCTAAAAAGTATGCTAATCTGATTCTATCAAACTCATTTATGAATCGCATTAATTTTGATGACCATTCAGGATATTTGACTGTATCAAATTCGTTTTTGTAGTATGCTAGAATTATTTTCCATATTGGTTCAATGTTTGCAATTGCTGCTGTTAAATGTATGTTAAAGAATCGATATTCATACCAGTATTTGAGCCAATACCTTGCTAAGCATATGTGTTTGTATGCTTCATTCATATTTTTGTTTTAGGTCCATAAATGCTTTTTTGTATCGATTATAGATTGAATTCTCTTTCTTTTCACGCTTCTTTATGATTTTCTTCAATTCTTCAATCATTTCATTCTCCTCCACTTACGAATTGTTGCCTCAATTTTTCTCCTAACTTCCTTTTCTAATTTCTCTCTAATCTCGTAATATTTTGAAATGATGTATTGTTTGATTTCATAATCCAAACCGGTTATTGCTAATGCTTGTGTAGCAATTATTCCATATCTTTGTTCCTTAAACGGTCTTAGTTTTTCAATCATTTCATAATCGCTGAACCATCTCGCTAATGGTAATGTTGCCATTAGGTAATATCCGATTATTCCCGGATCATCAGTTTTAATAACTTCATCGTATAATGCTTTAAGCTTTTCATACCTTTCACGAATATCTGGAATCAAATAAACTATTTCAGCAATTCTAAACAATAGCTGAGGTTCTGGATATTTTGCTTTTTCGACTTTAGGAACTTTCAATATTTCAGTCAATGTCTTATGTGCTTCAAAAATATACTTGCTTAATTCTGTATCAATTGCTTCGATTTTATCACTTAGTTCAGGAACTTCACTTGCTAGTTTTGGTAATAGTTCAGCAATATCTGCAACAGTTACCTTTTCAAGTGTTAATCCATGCTTCTTTAATTCCTCTCCTAATTCTTTCAATTTATCAACTCTCTTCAAAACGATTACATCATAAAGCAATTCAACAAGCCTTTTTGCATTCATATCACATCACACTCCAATGTATTTATCATAAATCTCCAAAACAAAGTAATACAATAACCATCCAGAAGCACCACTTCTACAAACACATCGTTTTCTTGATTCACTCCATGCACATCTCCTTTCTTCTTCACTCTTATCGATAACATATCTGAATCGTTTCAATATCTTGTGTGGATCTTTAATTATTGGATTTACTCTAACACATCCAGGTGGATATAAATAAATCGTTAAAATCTCTTTTCCTGCAGAATATAATCGATGCGTAATTGGAACGCAATTTTCATGAAATTCTCTATAGCTTCTGTATGGTAATGAAACAACAAACTTTAAGCATTCATATGTTCCTGTTGCTACACTTGATTGTAAATGACCAATCCAACATTTCGGTTTAATCGTAATTATACTTTCGGTTTCATTATACTCAAACTTAAATGCGCTCATAAGTTTATAAAAAATAACGTTTAAGAATGTAAATTCGTATTACTGACACCACTTGTAAGTGGTTTCAGTCATATCAGTGATTTAACTAGTCCGCCAATTATTAAACCAACAAGCCACTCTACAAAATCTCCCCTCTTTTCCATCCACTTCTCCTTTTCAAAATACTGATAGGCGATGAAAATAAGTGTAGCAGGTATGCTTATGTTTAAGATTACGCTTAATATTGCTACGATTGTATGCAGAATGCTCATCCAACCTTCATATATTTTAACTTTACCAAACCTTACCATCCCAATCTCTTATTGTCCCTATTCTTGGTTTATAGTTTTTAATCACGCTTATGCACGCTCCATATTTAAATTTTTTGGAATAATAATGTATTGTAGTTGAACCAAGTTTTAATATTTTAGCCACCTTTCTTGTAGATAAACCGGATTCAAGTAATTTTTCAGCTTTATAGATATGTGAATACAAAATTTCAGATGTTTTGTTTTTCACCGTTATAAACCACCTCATTATATTGTTATAAAGTTCAAACTTTCTGTCTAATCTTGTGTAGTATGTCGAATCTTTGTATATCCAACACAACAATTTAATAGCTTTACTACCTAAATATCTCAAGGAGTAACAATTTTTACTATTCGAAACTTTACACACATTCCCCGCCTTCTTATAGTTTGGAAAAAGTTGAACCATTATTCTTTTCTGTAAATTTATAATAAAGTTTGCCTCCCCCGTAATATCAACGCCAACAGTCTTACCTATCGTATCATGATTACATTTCTTTAAATATACACATCCATCACCATCAAACACACCTCTTACAAAATGAGATAATAGCTCATCATTGATATGAGATAGTGGGTCTTTGAGTAAATCACGTAAACGCGTTACTAATCTTTTCGAATGTATTTGTATTGCATATTTTTTATACTTACTAAGATATGTTAAAGGATAGTCGGTATTTAATATATATTTAAGTTTTTCGAGGTGTTGTTTATCACTTTCTCTTAGTTGTATCTGAAGTTTGCATGTTCTATATTTATTGCTTATTATCACACTACCATCAGCATAAAT
>JALUTC010000138.1 GCA_027058345.1 archaeon
CCTATTATCATCCTTGAATATCTCCAATATTTTAATTAACTCATAGTTTGGAGCTATGAATATGAAATAATCGAAATCCATATCCTTTATCCTTTCCAAATCATCTATACTTCTAATTTCTACATTCTTCGCTTTAGTCCTAATCTTAGACGATGTATATACATCAAATCCCAAACTTGAAAAATCCTCTATAAGAGTTTCCAACATGAGTCTCCCTTCTAATAGGAATTCTTCAATATTAAAGCATGATGCATATTCAAATATATATATTTTCATTTTAAAATCATCCCCGTTTCATTATACCATATGTATAAATCTAACTCTGCTAGAGTCAAATCATATTCCTTTGAAATTTTTATAAGAATTTCCTCAAGTTTCACATAATCATCATAATTGATATTTTTTGGAAGAGATTTTATATATCCATTTTTATATAAAAATCTCATCACGTGTCTATCTATTATTCCAACATTCTTAAATCCAAGATTTCTCAAGTAATGGCTTGCAACTTTCATTCCAATTCCTTTAAAGTTTTTAACAAGATATTTTCTTATATAATTTGCATCAAATTTCTTAATCAAAGAATCTATTTCCTTAAATTTCTTAGCTGCAATATATATGTAAGTGGCTTTTCTCTCGTAATATCTTATCCCTGAATTTTTAAGCTTATATTTTATCCTACTTATATCGTTAAAATCCTCAAAGGATAATTTTTTTTGAAATATTAAACCATTTATCGCCTTCTCATTAGGAACTGATAGACAAAATGCTAGTTCTAAAAGTTTATTTGAATAAACCTCCATGTTCAAGAATGGTCTAAAATCAAATGTAACCTCTCCCTCTTCTCCAAGAGTCTCAAACTCCCTTATCCTACTATTAACGATCGATTTTATATGTTCGTAAATCATAATATTATATGGAGATATCTCCTAAGAAAACAACTGGTTTTAATTTAGATAATTACGATTTAAAAATTGCTGAGGAAAATCCGGAGAAATTTTGGGAGAAAATTGCATCGGAACTATATTGGTTTAAAAAGTGGGAAAAAGTAGTTGAAATAAATTATCCATTCCATAAATGGTTTATAGGAGGAAAGACGAACATTGTTTATAATTGTCTCGATAGATACATGAATACGTGGAGAAAAAATAAGGTTGCAATTTATTGGGAAGGAGAAAACTACGAAAGAAAAACCCTTAGTTACTTTGATTTATATAAGGAAGTAAATAGACTTGCAAATGCATTGAAAAATCTGGGTGTTAAAAAGGGAGATAGAGTTGTAATTTATTTACCAAGAATTCCTGAACAAATTATTTCAATGCTAGCAGTTGCAAAAATTGGAGCAGTTCATAGCGTTGTATATGCTGGATTTTCTTCACAAGCATTACGCGACAGAATAATGGATGCGGATGCAAAAGTAATTATTACTGCGGATGGATATTATTATAGGGGAAAGGTTAGAAAGCTAAAGGAGATAGTTGACGATGCAATAAAAGACTTAAACATTAATAAGGTGATAGTTGTTGAAAGACTTGGAATAGATGTTGATATGAAAAATGGAAGAGACATATATTACAATGATGCAGTAAAAGGAATGAGCTACGAATGTAAAACAGAGGTGATGGATTCCGAGGATATTCTCTTTATATTATACACAAGCGGAACAACAGGCAAGCCGAAAGGTGTAGTTCATGTTCATGGAGGATATATGGTAGGTGTCTATGCTACGACAAAACTCATACTAGATGTTAAGGACGAAGATATCTACTGGTGTACAGCAGATCCTGGATGGATAACTGGTCATAGTTATATTGTATATGGCCCATTGTTGAATAATGCAACAATTCTATTTTATGAAGGTGCTCCCGATTATCCGAACATTGAAAGATGGTGGGAATTAATTGAAAGGTATCGTGTAACAATATTTTATACAACACCAACAGCTCTAAGATACTTCAAAAGATTTGGTGAAGAACCTATTCTTAAACACGATTTATCAAGCCTGAGATTGCTTGGAACTGTAGGAGAACCTATAAATCCAGAGGTTTGGTTATGGTTTTATAAAACTATTGGAAGGGAAAATTGTCCAATTGTTGATACATGGTGGCAAACTGAGACAGGAATGCATGTCGTTACAACTTATCCAAACATGAAAATGAAACCTGGATATGCAGGAAAGGGAATATTTGGAATAAAGGCAGATGTTGCGGATGAAAATGGAAAGATATTAAATCCAGGAGAAAAGGGATATCTTGTTATAAAAAACTTCTTTCCTGCATTGATGAGAACAATATATAAAAATGAAGAAAAGTATAAGTCATATTTCAGACATGGACTTTATTATGCAGAGGATTATGCAGTAAAGGATGAAGAAGGATATATAATGATTTTAGGAAGGAGTGACGAAGTTATAAAGACAAGTGGTTATAGATTAGGAACATTTGAAATAGAGTCCGCAATTTTAACGCATGAAGCGGTAGCAGAAGCAGCAGTTATAGGTAAGCCCCACGAAATTAAAGGAGAAATAATAAAGGCATTTGTAGTATTAAAGGAGGGATATAAACCGAGCGAAGAATTAAAGGAAAGCATAAGAAAGAAGGTTAGAGAAGTTTTAGGCCCAATTGCAGTACCTGCTGAAATAGAATTTGTAGATTCGTTGCCAAAGACTAGAAGTGGTAAAATAATGAGAAGAGTTTTAAAGGCAAGAGAGCTAGGACTACCTCTTGGAGATTTGTCAACATTGGAAGAAGATTAAATTATTTTTTTTATTAGCTTTAATGCTTCTGGAATATTCCTTCCTATTGGAGAACCGAAGACTATTTGGCTTAAATTTAATTCTTTCAATTCTTCTATTTTTTCCTTACATTCTTCTGGATTTCCAGAAATTGAAAATATGTCCAAAATTCTTTCGTCTATTAATTCGTATAATTTCTTAAAGTTTCCACCCATTATACATTCCCTAACCTTCATAACAATATCTTCCTCTATGTTATGTCTATTCAAGATTTCTTTGGATGCACTCGATAATATGTATGCAACAACTGGTATTGTTAGTTTTCTCGCTCTCTTAGAATCTTCATCTATCGAAAAGCATAGATATGCAACAATCTCCACGTTATTTCTTCCAGAAGATATCATTCCTTCCTTCACATACTTTATAGACAGTTCGATATCCTTTTTATTGGAAAAGTTTATTAGTACGCCATCTGCAATCATTCCTGATAGTTTCAAAAGTTTCTTCCCCTGTGCTCCTAT
>JALUTC010000139.1 GCA_027058345.1 archaeon
TGTAAAAACGGAAAAACTTTTACTCAAGTATCTTAACCCTATGGAAGAAATAACTCTTGCAGAAATTCAAGAACTGGCTGAAGGTCTACTAAATGCTTGCAGAAGATATGTTTTAGAAACTAATAAAACCATATCCTTCTCGGATATAATCTACGGTATTTTTTACCAATATATTAAATTCATAGAAGAAGCCAGAAATATAAAAATTAAGGAAAGAATAGAATTTGTAAACATTCTTCGAAATTATTTAAAGGAAGTAATGCCTGTTCAAGCAATATTATCTGGAATATATGAATCTACAGGAGTAATCATTGTTATAAAATTGATATTCCTACTTGCATATTATTCATTCTATTATTGGTATAAAAGGTTACTGAGAAAATTCATCGTCAAACTTGAGGAAGAAATTAGAAAGAATGGTAACCTTAAGACATTTTTAGAAAAATGGGAATATTATTTCAAAAAATCTGTAGAGGAAAAAGTTTGGTATACATCGCCTGAGGTTGAAGAGTTCTCTAAGATACTATACGAAATAAGATCATTAATACGATAAATTACATAAACAACCACGAAACCTTAGTTCCCACCAAAAGCAATAGGATGGAAAGTATAAAAGTTCATTGGATATAAGCAACAAAGGAATGTATGCATCCGAAACGAAAAAATTTACTCGTCGATAAAGTTATAGGAACTATGACTCATGTTACCTTTGATGAGAACAATAGAATTCTTAAGCTTAATCTTAAATTAAAAAGTTTTCTTTTATACTAATAAAACACCGATTAAAGCGGAGAGAAGAATTGCCAAAATGGCAAATCCGATTCCCATGAATTTTCTCAAATCGTTTATTCTTTTATTAATGTAATGTACGAGTCTTGTTTCCAATTCTTTGAGATCATCCTTTGTTGCGACTCTTGGAATAATTGCTCTAAGCACGAGTTCTTGAAACTCCCTCTCTCTTGCAATACCTATAGCAACACCACGAAGAAATTCCTTGTCCTTGAGCAACTTGTCCCTTATCTTTGATATGTCAATCATAAAAATATCCTGCATCGTAACGTCCTGAAAATATTCCATCAAAAGTATAAAATTGAAACGTTAAAAAATTCATGCTTTTTATGCATACTAGAAATGTTCTTGCTTGGCATGGATATTTATATATTTAATTTTTATTCCTAATCCTAATTTTTATTAAACCTAAACGTTTTTAAACTTACTTAAATTTTTCATGAGCTCCCGACATAACCAATCGGAAATAATATAGGGCTAAAACTTTAAAGAAAACTTGTAACGAAAAGTAGTATTGAAAAAAAACCTTTTAAAAAGTTAAAAAATTAATTGATACATATGAGAACAATACGGATAGAGATACCAAATGAAATATTAGATGCATTGGAAAATATTGCTATGGTTGAAAACACCACTGTTAAAAATATAATCATAAGAGCTTTAAAGGATTACGTTAATCTCTTCCGTGAGTTCGAGCTTTGGGATATGTTATCCGATGAAGCTTTAATTGAGTTCGAGAAAAATTTATGAATAATGAAATATGGCTCGTAAAGTTACCAGTAGAAAAGGGACATGAACAGTTCGGTACAAGACCAGCTTTGGTTTTGGCAAGACCTATTAAAGAAATTGCAATAATTATACCTTTTACAAGCAATCTTCTTGCTTTAAGATTTCCATATACATTGAAGGTAGAACCTTCGAAAACAAATGGTCTAAAAACAGTGTCCATTCTTCTAATTTTTCAGATAAGAGCTATAGATAGTAGAAGATTGATAAAAAAGATAGGAGAACTTGAAAACGAATATATGCAAAGTATAAAAGAACAATTAATAAGAATGCTTTCACTTTAAGTGTTTTTCGAAAAATAAATCTAATGAGATATATCTAAATCCTATATCATAAATCGGATATATTTAATGGTGATAGGAATTTATTCTTCAATAGTATTTTTAAAGATTTTTGTATATTTAAATTATAATTCCAATATGCTAACTTTGAGTTCATGTCTGGAAATAATTCTTAAACTAAATACTTTTGTAAAAATTCTCGCATATTTTCTAACTTTACATCATCGATCAATATTTAAAATTTCTATATCAACTTTTTTAACAACAATGAAACCTTTTTTATAAATGTATCTATGACAAAAGATAAAGCAAGCCACGCCTTTTGATGAGGGGTAAAATTCTTTAAAAATTTTTGCGTTTTGTTATTTTCTATATAAGCGAGGCGAGTGAATTGAGTAAGCCACGAGAAAGATTAAAAAGAAACAAGCAAAATATTTGCTTAAAATGCCCACCTCGCAACCTATCATAACGGTGAGTTCCCGAAAGGGGATAGCCGTAACGGGAGTAAAACCGCTCCCTTAAATTTACTTCCCGCTCTGGCTGGAACTCTCGTCCTTTAGGACAGGGAGGAGGTCGGATATGCATCGGCGAAACGTTTCTCCTTGCCTTTCACAACAACTTCATTATAAACTTTTTCTGGTATTAAAATTTTCTCGAAAATCTTTTCCAAGAGATGTATCTTTCCAATTTTTGCGAGAAAAATTAACGGTGAAGCATTGCTTACAGCAATCATTTCCTTCTCTTTATCGACTCAATATCTTCAAGAAATTCTTCAAGACCATAATCGATACTTATATCTTCCTTTGATAGAACATCTATAAACTCCCATAGGGAAAGATTACAAAGAGTTGCAGCTTTCCAAAGAGAAACCTTCCCTTTCTTATATTTCTCCAAAGAAATTTCAATCAGTTTTCTCTTCACTGCTTCGGATAATAACTTCCTAACAAGAGTTGCCCTATCAACCCTTTCCTCCCTTGCAATATCATCGATCCTTTTTATAAGTTCTTCATCCAATCTTACCGATAGCGTCTTCATATAATGTATACGAATATAACAATTGCATACATCCCCTATCCATAAAATACGTTTCCCGTAAGAATATTCTAAATCAAGGACAACTGCTAATACAGAGAGAAGAATAGCTAAAATCTTACAATTTCTATAACAATGCCACGTAGGAAATCCTTGTCCTTGAGCAACTCTTCACGTATCTTCGAAACATCAATCATAAAAATATCCTGCATCGTAACGCCTTTAAAATATTTCATCGAAAGTATAAAATTTAAACGTTAAAAAACTAATGCTTTTTATGGAGGAAAAACTTAAACTTATCAAAGAGATAATCTTAAACATGGCAAAAAAGTATAAC
>JALUTC010000140.1 GCA_027058345.1 archaeon
AAATTTGAGAAGCATTGAAAAAGCATTTAAGAAATTTGGTGTCGAATGTATCGTTAGTAACAAATATAAGGAGTTTAAAGATTCAGATGCTATTATTCTTCCAGGAGTTGGTTCCTTTGATTCTGCTATAAAATCAATACCTAAAGAAATAGTTGATGAAATCTTGGACAAATATATTTTAGGAATATGTTTGGGAATGCAGATATTATTTGAGAGGAGTGAAGAGGGAAAGATGAAAGGTTTGGGATTAATAAAGGGAGAGGTTAAGAGGCTTAAAAATGTCGACATAATTCCTCATATGGGATGGAATAGGATTTATATTAGAAAAAATTCTGAGATAGTGAGAGGAATAAATGATGGTGATTTCTTTTACTTTGTACATTCCTACTATTGCTCGCCTAAGGAAGATGTAACAATTGCAACCTGTATATATGGTGTAGAATTTCCAGCAATTATAGAAAAGAATAATATATTTGGAACACAATTTCATCCGGAAAAGAGTAGTAAAAAGGGATTAAAACTAATCGAAAATTTTATAAAAATTGTTAAATGCTAGACATTGTCTTATCAATTCTTCTCGGAATTTTACTCGGAACATTCACCGGATTAATTCCTGGAATTCATCCAAATACCATTGCTTACATAATCCTTGCATTTTCTCCAATATTTTTAAACGTGTTTTCATTCGAACAAATAGTTTCACTTGCAGTTTCAATGGCAATAACGCATAGTTTTACGAGCTTTATTCCTTCAATATTTCTTTCAGCACCGGAGGAGAGTACTTCACTATCCGTATTACCAGGACATAGAATGTTAATGCGTGGAGAAGGATTCGAAGCAATCAGGTTAAGTGTTGTTGGAGGTGTAAATTCATCCTTCTTCATAATAATTCTTTTACCAATACTCGCATATATAATAGAGAGTGTTTACGAATATGTAAAAATCGTTATTCCTTATTTGTTAATAGTTATACTAATATTACTTATATATTTTGATAAGAATAAATTAGGTGCAATAATCATAGTTATATATTCTGGAATATTAGGATATTTTTCGTTGAACAGTTACATTTTAAAAAGCGATCAAGTATTTCTCTCAATGTTCACAGGAATGTTTGCACTAAGTACAATAATAATGTCGTTGAAATCAAAGATTAACAAGATTCCGAAGCAGGATTATAAGTTTAAACGAGAGGAATATTATAAGGAAAGCTTCTTATCCTCCATTTCCAGTCTGTTTTTATCACTTATTCCAGCAATTTCTCCATCACAAATAATAACAATAGTACAATCCCTTTTCAAAATAAGGAGTGAAAAGTCGTACATGGTTATGATTGGAGGAATTACAACAGCTGATGCCATGATTTCAATACTAGCATTATTTTTAATAGGAAATCCTCGTTCTGGTATATCAATATTCATTGAAAGATTTCTTGGAGAAATTTCCTTTAATGATCTCTTACTAATCTTGGGTTCAATGCTTATCTCAATAGCAATTTCATCAATAATTACAATTGAAATTTCAAGGATATTTTTAAAAATTATAGAAAAATTGAATTACTTTTATTTAAACATTTCAATATTTATATTTTTAATTTTAATTATATTTATATTCACCGGATATTATGGGATGTTGATTGCAATTACATCTTCGAGCCTAGGAATATTGTGCTACTTACTCAATGTTCAGAAATCATTAATGATTTCATGCTTAATTATACCAACAATTATATATTATTTACCAGTATAATAAGATTATTATTATTAAAAATGTGATGGAAAAAATTATGTTTAAATTTTGAAACGCATGTAAAATATATTTCTCATTGATATTTATTAATAAGTGTTCGAGAAGTAGTATAAAAATTAATGGAATAGCATATAATATATTTGCATTAATTACATAGAAAAATAATATGAGAAGTAATGAAGATATTAAATGAAATCCAAATGCTATCAGCTTAGCTTTCTTCTTACCATATATCGATGGAATTGATTTCAAACCATAACTTTTGTCGAATTCATAATCCTGCAATGAATATATAACATCGAATCCAGCTACCCAAAACGTTATTGCAATCGCTAATAATGAGACATGTAACGATATTGAATTTGTTAACGCAACATATGGTCCGAGGATTGAAAATGAAAGAATGACTCCTAATATGATATGGGATATTGATGTATATCTTTTTAAATATGGATAAATAAGTATAAGAATTGCAACCAATGGAAACAGTGCAACGCATAACATGTTGTAATATGCTGCAACAACGAATAATATAGTCAAGGATAAAATCGTCACGTATTTATAATAAGCAGGATTTATAATTCCAATGGCTAAAGGTCTTGTTTTTGTCCTTGGATTCAGCGCATCAATTTCTCTATCAACGTATCTGTTCCACGCCATCCCAGAAATCCTTGCAGAGAATAGTCCGAGAAATAATATGAATAAATCCTTTAAACTATATTTTTCAGCGATTATTATTCCTGATAATAAAAATGGTAAACTAAACAATGTATGTTCTAGTTTAACATCTTTAAGAAATAACAATGTCTTTTCAATGCATCTCATCCAGTTGCTCCTAAACTTCTCAATCCTTCTTGTACTTTTTGTTCCATTTCCTTAAGTTTTATCTGAAGTTTCTCTTCCTGTTTTTGCAATGATTTTAATCTTATATCAAGCAATTCCTTCTTTTCTTTCAATTCCTCCAAAACTTTATTCTTCGTAGTTTTTACAAGTATTCCTCCTATAGATTTATAAATCTCTGCATTCTCATCCAATGCTTCTACTTCTTTTATTGCATTCTCCGTATCTTTTATCTGAAGTTCCAATTGCATTCTTTGATTTACAATTACTTGTAGCTGTTCCTGTAATTGTTGCAGTTGCAAAATCTGTTGTTGAAGTGCTGGAGGGAGTTTAACCTCTTTCATAACAAATAATAAAAATATTTAAATTTATATGATTTTTGAGGAATTTTCGAGAAAATTCTTTATACTTGCTGAGAGAGAACTAAAGAAAGCTGAAAGAGCATATAAAGATGGAGATTTTCCTGAGTGTGTCTTTCATTCTCAGCAATGTGTTGAAATGTGTGTCAAATCCTTAATAGAATTAAAGAGAGAATACGTTTTCAATCATGGAATCCATTTATTATCTTCATTTCTCAGGAATTATGATAAGGATGAAATCGATATAGAAAAAATATCAGAAGCAATGACATTC
>JALUTC010000141.1 GCA_027058345.1 archaeon
TGAGGTAGAAATTCCAGAAGATGTTAAGGTTGAAGTAAAGAAGGAATTACTAAGTTATAAAGTTATAGTTGAAGGAAAACTTGGAAAGCTTGAAAGAGAATTTAAATTTTATGGTATAAATATTTATAAGGATGGAAATAAGGTAATAGTTGAAGCTTATTGGCCAAATCATAGACAGAAGGCTATGGTATATACAATAGCATCCCATATAAGAAATATGATAAGAGGAGTTAGAGAAGGTTTTAGATATAGATTAAAGATTGTTTATTCTCACTTCCCAATGACTGTCAAAGTCGTTGGTGATGAAGTAATAGTTGAAAACTTCTTAGGTGAGAAGGCTCCAAGAAAAACAAAGATATATGGAAATTGCAAGGTAGAGGTTAAGGGAGATATTATTGAAGTTTTTGGAATAAATATTGAAGAGGCAGGTATAACAGCAGGAAGATTAGAAGCATTGACAAGGGTTAAGGATAAAGATAGGAGAAAATTCCAAGATGGAATATATATCATAGAAAAACCTGATTAGGTGATGATAATGAAGGTTAAGGTTGAGAAAAAGGAAAAGAAAGAAGATATTTTAAGGAAAATAAATCCATTTTATAAGGAAAGGGAATTCTTCAGGTATTCTAACCCATTATACAAAGAAGATTCTTGGAGAAGACCAAGAGGATTACATAGTAAGGTTAGGAGAAAACTTGAAGGAAAACCACCAATGCCTGGAAAAGGGTATAAAAAACCAGAAGAAGTCAGAGGGTTACATCCATCTGGATATAAGGAAGTTTTAGTATATAACTTAAAGGATTTAGAAAAGATTGATAAGGAAAGGGAAGCTATAAGAATTGCGGCAACCGTTGGTAAAAGATTAAGGGAGAAGATAATAAAGAGGGCAAAGGAATTAGGGATAAAGATATTAAATGAGTGATGTTTTATGGTTAAGGATTTAAGAGTTCAGAGAAGATTGGCCGCTGAAATATTAAAGGTTGGTATAAATAGAATAGTCTTTGATAGGAATAGATTAAAGGAAATAAGCGAAGCTGTTACGAGAGAAGATATCAGAAGGCTAATAGAGGAAGGAGCAATAAAAGCAAGAAAGGAAAAGGGTATAAGTAGAGGAAGAGCAAGAGAGAGGGAAAAGAAGAGGAAAAAGGGTAGAAAGAAGGGACATGGAAAGAGAAAGGGTAAAAAAACTGCAAGATATCCTAGAAAGAAAGCATGGATTAATAGAATTAGAGCTCAGAGAAGGATATTAAAGGAATTAAGAGATAAGGGAGTAATCGATAGGAAAACATATAGAAAATTATAC
Organism: archaeon; assembly: GCA_027058345.1. Classification (GTDB taxonomy): domain Archaea; phylum Hydrothermarchaeota; class Hydrothermarchaeia; order JALTZZ01; family JALUTC01; genus JALUTC01. Next base: position 1,304 of record JALUTC010000141.1, read on the forward strand.
ATGATGGCTAAGGGTGGATACTTTAGAAGTAAAGCTCATTTACTTGAACATGTCAAGCAAATTGTTGGAGAGAATGATATATTGAAAGAAATTATAAAGAGGGAAGTAGAATAATGGCTAAAGGCCCAACATATAGGGTTCCTTTTAGAAGAAGGAGAGAGGGGAAAACAAATTATAGGAAAAGATTGAAATTATTACTTTCAGGAAAACCTAGACTTGTTGTAAGAAAATCAAATCAACATATATTGGCACAGATAGTGGTATATGATCCAAAAGGTGATAGAACAATAGTTTCTGCACATTCAAATGAATTGAGAAAGAAATATGGATGGAAAGGAAATACAAAAAACTTACCAGCATGTTATCTCGTTGGACTTTTAATTGGTTTTAAGTCATTGAAGAAAGGAATAAAGGAAGCAATTCTCGATATAGGATTAACACCAGCAACAAAGGGTGGAAGAGTTTTTGCAGTATTAAAGGGAGCGGTAGATGCAGGATTAAAAGTTCCTTATGGTGAGGAAATACTTCCTAGTGAAGACAGGATTAGAGGCGAACATATAGCAAGGTATGCAGAAATGCTTGGAGAAGAAGCAAAGAAAAGATTTTCATTGTATTATGAAAGAGGATTAGATCCTAGAGATTTACCAAAACATTTTGAAGAAGTTAAACAAAAAATATTACAAGAATATAAAGGTGATGCAAATGCTTGAGGATTGGGAACCTAGAACTGAGCTTGGAAGAATGGTTAAGGAAGGGAAAATTACCAATATTAGAGAAATATTCGAAAAAAGAATACCTATACTAGAACCAGAAATTGTTGATTATCTAGTACCAAATTTGAAGGAAGAGGTTGTTGAGTTAAATCTTGTTCAAAGGATGCATAAATCTGGTAGAAAAACGAATTATAAAGTATCGGTTGTTGTTGGAAATGAAGATGGAATCGTAGGTATAGGCTCTGCAGTAGCTAAGGAGGTTGGTGCAGCTATTAGAAAAGCGGTTAGGGTTGCTAAGTTAAATATAATTCAGGTAAGAAGAGGTTGTGGAAGCTTTGAGTGCAGCTGTAAAGAACCGCATAGTATACCATTTAGAATTGAAGGAAAATGTGGTAGTGTTAGAGTTGTATTAATTCCTGCACCTAGGGGAACTGGTTTAGTTATAGGAGATCGTGCAAAAAAGGTTTTAAGATTAGCAGGAATAAAAGATGTATGGTCGCAAACATTTGGACATACAAAAACGGAGTGGAACTTTGTAGCGGCTACGTTTGATGCATTGAGAAAATTATCCATAGTAAAAATTAATGAAAAATTCGTTCAAAATATAGGAATGGAGTGGTAATTATGGAACCAAGAACAAGGAGGATAGCAGTTGTTAGAGTTAGGGGCAGGGTTGGAGTTGATCAAAAGATAGAGGATACATTACATATGTTAAGATTGAAACGTGTTAATCATTGTGTCGTAATAGATGATAGACCAAGCTACATGGGAATGATAAGAAAGGTTATAAATTATATAACTTGGGGATATATAAGTAAGGAAACATTTGCAGAATTGTTAAGAAAGCGAGGAGAGGTTGAAGGTTATGGAAGGCTTGATGATGAATACGTTAGAAAACATACAAAATATTCTTCGATAGATGAATTCGCCGATGCATTTATGAGATTCGAAGCAGAACTTGATGATATACCTGGATTGAAGAAAGTTTTCAGATTACATCCCCCAAGAAAGGGTTGGAAATCTATTAAAAAACCATATAAAGAAGGTGGAGCGTTAGGATTTAGAGATAATATGGATGAATTATTAAGGAGGATGATGTGATATGGCAACGAGAAAGAGAAAGATTAGAAAACTAAGAGGTTCAAGAACATGTGGTAAGGGAAGTCATAAAAAGGCAAGAAGTGGTAAGGGAAGTAGAGGAGGAAGAGGAATGGCAGGAAGCTTTGGACAAAAATTTAGCTATGTTATAAAGTACATGCCAGAACATATTGGAAAGAGAGGGTTTACACCACCTGCAGCTGTTAGAAGAGAGTATGAATGTATAAATGTTGGTATCTTGTGTGAAAAGGTTGAAGATTATTTGAAACAAGGTTTGGCTGAGAAGAGAGATGATAAGATATACATTGATGTGACGAAACTTGGTTACGATAAGGTATTAGGCTCTGGTATTGTTAATAAGAAGCTTATAGTTAAAGCGAAGGCATTTTCTAAGAAAGCGATTGAGAAGATACGAAATGCTGGTGGAGAGGTAATTATAGAAGGAGAGCAAGAAAAGTGATATGAATAAATTGTTTGAAAATTTTCTTTTAAATCTTCCTGAGGTAAAATCTCCTGAAAGAAGGCCTAGTTTAAGAACTAAGTTTAAGTGGACAATTATAGTTTTATTATTATATTTTATAATGGCAAATATAATGCTTTATGGTTTTGATAGGACTGCTGAAAATTATTTTAAGAATATTCAAGTTATTCTTGCATCAAAATTTGGTACGTTAATGACCTTAGGTATTGGACCTATAGTAACTGCGAGTATTGTTTTACAATTACTTGTTGGTGGTAAAATATTAAAATTTGATTTGACAAATCCTCGTGATAGAATTATTTTCAATAATTTACAAAAGTTTTTGGCAATAGTATTTACAATATTTGAAGCAACAGTTCTTGTAGTTACGAATGCATTACCTGCTGAGGGTGGAAGGTTAGATTACAAAATTTTGATAATATTACAATTAACCCTTGCAGGTATACTCTTAATATATCTGGATGAAGTTGTAACCAAATATGGCATTGGATCTGGAGTAGGTTTATTTATATTAGGAAGTGTTTCTCAAGAAATTGCTTGGAGAGGATTTAATCCATTTTCTACTGGAGAAGCTCCGGATGGTTTATTTCCAAGATTTATTTACACATTGATTAAAGGATATCCAGATTTTCTACTAATTATTCCATTTATAGCAATGTTAATAATATTACTTATAGTAATATATCTTGAAGGTGTGAGAATAGAGATTCCAATTGCATATGGAAGATTTATGGGGTATAAAACAAGATTTCCAATCAAATTCATATATGCTAGTGTCATACCTGTTATATTTGCAAGTATATTAATGGCCAACGTCCAATTATGGGCAAGAATTTTAGAAAGAATTGGATATCCAATACTGGGACATCCAGGAACTGGAACAACAGAACCTACGGGAATAGTTAAGTACTTTACAATTCCTGCACCGATATATTCGGCGAATTTTGATCCAATACATGCAATTGTATATTCGATTATATTGATAACATTGGCCATAATATTTTCGATATTTTGGGTCGAGCTTACAAATATGAATGCGAAAGCTGTTGCAATGCAATTAAGACAATATGGATTTACATTACCAGGATTTAGACCAGATACTAGGGTTCTTGAACAAAGATTGCAGATGTATATACCTGTTGTAACAGTTTTAGGTGGAGCGACGGTAGGTTTTCTTGCAGCGTTTGGAGATATAACCGGTGCTTTAGGAGGAGGAACTGGTTTACTCTTAAGTGTTGGTATACTTCATAGAATGTACGAGGAAATAGCTAGTGAGAAAGCCCTTGAAATGTATCCTATGCTTAGGAGGATAATAGGTGAATAGTGTTGATAAAAAAGATAATTTATAAAATATATGAAAAAATGTTAGAGAATGATGTTAGAAGGGGGATTATACCAAAGCACATTGCTATAATAATGGATGGTAACAGAAGATTTGCAGACAAGTATGGATATCCGAGATATCTTGGACATAGGTATGGTGCTGAGAAATTGGTAGAAGTTATTCAATGGTGTTTTGAATTAGGGATAAGAATTGTAACCGTTTACGCATTATCACTTGAAAATTTTTATAGGAGAAGTAAGGAAGAGCTTGAAAACTTGTTTAAGATTTTTTACGAATATTCAACAAGATTTATGAATGATGAGAGGATACATAAAAATAAGATAAGGATAAAATTTATAGGTAGAATAGATTTATTACCACCTTATATAGTTAAAAACTTCAAGAGATTGGAAGAAATTACCAAAAATTATAAAAATTATATATTAAATGTTGCCGTTTGTTATTCTGGTAGAGAGGAAATATTGGAAGCAATAAGAAAGATATGTATGGATTTTAAATCCAATAAGATATCTCTTGATGAAATAGATGAGGAACTGTTTAGAAAATATTTATATATGAGTGATATACCTGATCCTGACATGATAATAAGAACATCTGGGGAAGAGAGGCTTTCAAATTTTCTATTATGGCAGGCTGCATATTCAGAGCTTTACTTTTGTGAAGCATATTGGCCTGAATTTAGAAAAATAGATTTACTTAGAGCTATCAGAACGTACCAGAAAAGAGAGAGGAGATTTGGTAAATAATTATCTACAAAAATGAGAAGGTATTAACGTGCGATTTAATTTAGTTAAAAAATGAAGTATTATACATGGCTAAAATCTATTATGACAAAGATATAGATTTAAATGTTCTTAAAGATGAGGTAATAGCAATAATTGGTTATGGCTCTCAAGGTAGAGCACAGGCTTTAAATATGAGAGATTCTGGTTTAAATGTTATATTGGGATTGAGAGAAGGAGGCCCTTCATGGAAGAAGGCAAAAGAGGAAGGATTTAACGTTTATAGAATAGATGAAGCTGTTAAAAGGGCAACAATCGTACATATATTAATCCCGGATCAGGTCCAACCAGAAGTATATGAGAAATATATAAAGGATAATTTAAGAGAAGGAATGGCACTTAGTTTCTCTCATGGTTTTAATATAAGATTCAATCAAATAATTCCTCCAAAATATGTTGATGTAATAATGATAGCACCTAAAGGTCCGGGAGTAATGGTTAGAGAGCTTTATCTTCAAGGGTTTGGAGTTCCAGCATTGATTGCTGTCGAGCAAGATTATACAGGAAGGGCAAAACAGCGAGCATTGGCGATGGCAAAAGCAATTGGAGCTGGTAGAGCGGGTATTATAGAGACAACATTTGCCGAAGAAACTGAGACGGATTTATTTGGAGAACAGGTTGTTTTATGTGGAGGAGTTACAGCATTAATTAAAGCGGCGTTTGAAGTTTTAGTTGAAGCAGGATATCAACCTGAGATTGCTTATTTCGAATGCCTCCATGAACTTAAGCTCATAGTTGATTTAATATATAAATATGGAATAGAAGGAATGTGGAAAAATGTAAGCAATACGGCAGAATATGGTGGAAGAACGAGAGGTAAAAGAATTATAGATGAGAGGGTCAAGGAAGAAATGAGGAAAATTCTTGAAGAAATTAGGAGTGGAAAATTTGCAAGGGAGTGGATACTTGAATATAAATCAAATATGCCAGTATTAAATAGTTTAAGAAGGATTGATGAGAAGCATCCAATTGAAGAAGTTGGAAGAAGATTGAGGAGTATGATGAAGTTGAGATGAAAGAGGAGTATGAAAATGAGGAAGGACATAAGAAGGAGAAAGAGTTATACATTATACCAGAGAATTTTATTAATGAAATTGAAAGGTTAAACAAAAATATTGAAAAGTTATTGGAAATTGTTCAAACACAATCATCCGAGGATCCTGCTATAAAGGTATTGGAAGAATATACAAAAATTCTTATTGAAAAAATAAATGAGCTGGTAAATATATATACTGGTGTATTGACAACGTTGAAAAATATTGAGAGCAAATTAGACAGTTTACTAACGAAAGAGATTTCTGAAAAATCTAAGGACGAATTATCTTATACTGCTTTAAGAATATTAGAGATAGTTAATGAGAAGGGGCGAGTGACGGATAAGGATTTAAGAAGGAAGTTAAAATTGAAGAAAGATGAACTTGAAAGTTATTTGAATGAATTAAAGGAAAAGAATCTCGTAAAAATTTACGAGGTTAAATCTTTTCTAAGTAAAAAAAAGATAATTGAGAAGATATGAAGGTAAAGGATTATATGACAAAAAATATAGTAACGGTTTCTCCAGAGAATACAATAAAGGAAGTAATTGAATTGATTGAAAAAACTGGTCATAGTAGTTTTCCTGTTCTAAAGGATGGAAAACTTGTTGGAATTATAACTTCTAAGGACATAATCAAGGCTAAGCCTGAGAATAAGGTTAAGGATATAATGACGAGAGATATCGTTGTTACTTATCCCGATGTGGACTTACTTGATGCTGCAAGAGTTATGTTTAGATTAGGAATATCAAAACTACCCGTAGTTGATAGAAATACGAAGAAGGTTGTTGGAATAATTACTTATACAGATATTGTTAGGTCACAGATAGAGAGGGTGACGCCTGAGAAGATTAAGAAAATAGCCGAAACGATAAAGAAATTGCATGGTGTCGATGTTAAAATTGTCACCGATAAAGTTCCAATAGATAAGCTTATACCAACGCAGGATCACGTATATTTAGACGAATTGAAAGGAAGGATGTATGAGATAGAAAAAGGTCTTGCAGAGCCAATCGTTGTTATAAAGCTTGACGACAAGTATTTATTGGTAGATGGTCATCATAGAGCATTAGCTGCATATAAGCTTGGAAAGAAAGAGTTAGATGCTTACGTATTAATTTTGAGTAGAAGGGTAAAACTTGGATTAGAAAGAACTGCCGAAATACTTAATTTGAAATCTATCGAGGATATTAGAATTGAGAGTATAGATATTGGTATTTGTGAAATAATAAGAGGAGAAGATGTTTAATCAAAATATTCCTTCCATCTCTTAGTTACAAGCTCTTTTATATCATCACTAGCTTCTACCTCTTCTGGAAATTCTCTACCCATTTCTTCCTTGAATTTTCTGGTTGCATCTATTCCCATTTTAGAGCCAAGATTTACCTTACTTGAAGCATGGTCTAATGTATCTGTTGGTACATCCTTCACAATTATTACATCTCTTGCAGGGTCTACTCTCGTAGATATAGCGTACCAAACATCGAACCAATTGTGGACGTTTACATCTTCATCAACAACTATTACGATTTTTGTAAGGTGTAGGTAATCTAAGCCCCATATTGAAAACATTACCTTTTTTGCATGTCCAGGATATCTTTTTCTTATTGATACAATTAAAACGTTATGGAATAATCCTTCGATTGGCATATTTATATCGACAATTTCTGGAATAATAAACCTTAAAATGGGCAGGAATATTCTTTCAACAGCCTTTCCTATATATGCATCTTCCATTGGAGGTTTACCGGTTACTGATGCTACATATATAGGATTTTCTCTTTGAGTTATACATTCTATTTTGAATATTGGATAGTAACCTTCTTGTGAATAATATCCTGTGTGATCACCAAATGGTCCTTCGAGCATTTTTTCTCTTGTAACATATCCTTCCAAGACAATTTCCGAATTAGCGGGTACATATAAATCTACTGTTTCGCACTTAACTATTTCTAATGGTTTTTTTCTTATAAATCCTACGAAAAAATAATCGTCGAAGTTTTCTGGTAATGGAAATATTGAGCAGAGCATCGTTACTGGGTCGCATCCGATAACAACTGCAACTTCCATCTTTTCTTGTTTTGAAATCGTTTTAATATAATTTTTGTAACCATGCTTATGAATGTGCCAATGGATTAATGTTTTATCCTTATCAATTACCTGCATCCTATATGTTCCTAGATTTATTCTTCCAGTTTCTGGGTCTTTAGTAATAACGATTGGAAACGTTATAAATCTTCCAGCATCTTTTGGCCATAGTTTTAAGATGGGATATTTATTTAAGTCGACATCGTATGTGATAATTTCCTTACATTTAGCCTTTTTAACTACTTTTGGGTAGGAATTTGCATATCTTTTCAAGGTTTTAATCGAGGATAGCTTTCTTATAAATGAATCAAGTTTCATTCTAGTTATTTCTAAGAATTCTTCACCCAATTTTTCTAGAGAATCGTATCCAAGTGCTAGTTTTATTCTATCGATACTACCGAATAAGTTTGTTACTACAGGGATTTTATAATTGTCAACATTTTCAAACAATAATGCTTCTCCTGTAGATTTACATATACGATTTGTTATCTCAGCTATTTCATAAACGGAGGATACCTTAGCTTTAACTCTTTTAAGCATTTTCCTACTTTCCAATTCGTTTAAGAAGCTTCTCAAATCATTGAACATACTAATAAATAGGGTGAGGAGATTGAAAAGCAATGCTGAATACTACGAGATATAATAATAGGAAGAATATTGCCTGCCATCTATGTATAATTCCTCTATGGAAAGATATCCATGTAATGAACGTTAATAATGTCATTAGTAGGAATTGAGCATTTAGAACATCGATATTTTTATCACCATTTATAAATCCAATTATTGGTATTATTCCAAAGAGCAAACTATTATGGTTTATCTTTGAACCAATGAAGTTACATATAGAAATCTCGGCTAAGCGTCCGTTTTTCATAACTGTTATAAAAGCTGTCAATTTCTCTGGCATTTCAGATGCTATAGGGCTAATAATTATTGCTAGGGCAACTGCAGAGACATTTAACTCTTTGGATAATTTTAATATCGATTCAACGAAAGGTTCTGTAAATATTAATATTAAGATTGCTCCAA
>JALUTC010000142.1 GCA_027058345.1 archaeon
ATGTAATACAAAATGTATTAGTATTTTTCTAATGATTTTAAATAATAGTCATCCATAGGTTTATGTACTAACTATAACTTCTTTGTTACTCAATCTTTATATAAAAATGATTGTTAATACTTTCTGGATAGTCTGATGAAAAAGGGAGTATCTGATATAGTTGCAGCCTTGATATTAATATTGATAGCAGCATCTTTAGGACTTTCTCTGTACCTATTCTTTTCAGTCCAATTCTCCACACAACTGGAGAATCTATCTAGGTCCATCGAGTATTATCAGACCAAACTGAGCACAAGATTTAAAGTTACCTGGTATTCATATAACACATCAACCAATTTATTGGAAATATTTGTTTATAACTATGGGGATACTGTGGTTAAAATCGACTCTATATACATCGATGGAAATAGATATCCGCTTTCACCGCCAGTAACGATTCTAATTGGAGATATTGAGATAATAACTCTAAATATAACATTAACCGAGGGGAATTACCGAATTAGACTAGTGACTGTAGAAGGTGTGGCTTATGACTTTGAAGTTGAGATATAGGAGTGGGGTAGGTTCACTCATAGCGGGGTTATTCATCATATTGATTCTTCTTGCTTTCATAGCATCATTAATAATAATTTCACAATCTCAAAATAGATTTAGTGAAGTAATAACAAGTAGCATAGAGGCACGTGCAAGACAGTTCGAGACAAACCTCGAGATAACCACCGTTGAAATACTTCCAGGTAATATACTCAATATCAGCGTGTCAAACTTAGGGTCGATAGAAGCATTTATCAAATATATTGGCGTATTTAATAAAAATACAAGAGAAGGAAGTTATTATAATGCAACCAAATTAGGTAGCGGCGTCAAGGGAGTACTGATTAATAGATTCTCGTCAGAAACAAATATCTCTACTTTAGAAACTTTGAATCAAGATTTATCAAGCGGGAGTTGGATCATCCAATTAATAACCGAGAACGGTATTGTATCCGCCATCGAATACCCGATGCCTATATCTAGAGTTGGCAACATAACAACTTGGAACAGCCTTTCAAGCCCACCAAGGATAATACCAATCGGATCAGGAGCCACATACGGTCATATACCAGTCGCAACATATTACAATGCTACATCCATAACCAATTTAACCGGCTATAATATTGCTGGGGACGTAACCAGCACATACTTTCTCGATGGAGACAAATATACCGTATTTGGAGAAGCTATACAATACACAAGTACACTATATTTACATAATGATACAATGAATATTGCTGGAAATACTTACTTTAGAATCAAGAGAGAAAAGACGCTATTCAATACCACCTATTTTGGCAATTCTATGACAGATATAGCTGACGGCCAATACACTTGGTACAGTTTATATTATGGAGGATATAAAGCCCAATTCATTTACCCACTGCAAGGCAAACCATTATATAAAGGGATCTACCAAGTTACTTATAATGTAGATGTCTTCAATTGGTATTTAGAGAGAATAGAACGTGATGAGATAGGTTTCTCCATAAATCTATTTATTATTGATGACAAAGGGAATATTGTAACAATACTCGGTAATAATCTTGCGATAGCAAATGCTAGAAGGGATATTAATGCATTAAGAGGATATACAGATACATTAACAGCTAGTTTCACATTAACTAATACTTACTTTTCAAGATCTAATGAATACCTGGTTATTGAATATCAAGCAGGTCTTAATTTCGAAGATGACAAACTCGGATTTTCTATCTTTAATCGTGTAGATGTTGCAATATACCCATTTAATGATTTAGATTATACTGATTTTATGAAGATAATCGTACCAGACTACATATCTTATATTAGCATATCTTCTACTTTTTCACCTAGCACTATGTATGATTATTTGGAGATTGTCTATAACTATACATCACCATATACCGATATGGTTTCAACAAATATTTCGGTGTTAAATCGTGTAACAAACACCTATGAAATAATTTATAGCGAAATTATTTATTCACCAAAGTCAGATTCTAAATTAACAATAAGCTTACAACATAAAGCAGACTACTATGTAGGAGGTTACTTTACAATTAAGATAGATTCAATATTTTATGGAGATAATATTACAATGTATATTGACTTTTTGAAAACATCTACCAAATCATTCCGCGATCATGGAATATACGTTTATTACAACGGCCAATCCAATGTTACCTTTTATAACATAGATAATGATACCTGGTTTTCTATAACAAATGCCCCATTTAACTGGCCATCTAACTCAAGCATAACCTATATGAATAGTACTCATTTATTGATAGCTACAAATACTACACATCTATTGTCATACGATTATATTACAGATACATGGACTACACTAGAGGATTTAACTGTATTAGGTATCAGGTCAGGGGCTGGAGCTTCCTTATTTTACTTACCGAGGTATCCTGAGCTAATATTTTACGTGGTTGGTGGGGGGAATAGCGAGATTTGGATATATAATTATACTAATGGCTCATTCGCTCCAAGTAAAATAATTTTACCAACAGGTGTGGATGCATATTCTGTGTCAACTACCGATGGTTGGGAGATAATTTATTTAACATTAGGGTATCATAGTGATTTATTCCTTAAGATAAATGTGACCGCCTTCCTCGAGGGGGGGCCTCCCAGTGAGGTAATTAGTTATCTGAGCTATCTGCCCTCGACATACTTAGTTGGGATGGATAGGTATGGAGATTATATTTATGTGGTTGATCGAGGGGGTGCAGTATATAGATATAGTATTTCAAGCGATACTTGGGTCAGGATGGAACCCAGTTTACCATTCTCACTCTATACATATGGCGATAGACTGTTTGCATATGAAGGGAGGCTTTACTTCATAAGGATGGATTCTACTAGGGATATAGTCACTATCAGAATATCCGACCTGAGGATAGCCTAATTTGCATAGAGCACTATTTATATTTGGATCAGTACGATTCCTTTTTCGAGTATGTAGAAGAAGACTATATATATAATTGTGAACATTATAACCATATGTTTAATGCCAGCCCTTACACTACCAGTCGCCAATTTACTAGATATAATCGTTGATGATACCCCTATGATTAGGCTTGAGTAAAAGAGGGCGCCTTCATAGAAAGTGGATGGTACGGTGACTTGTAGGCCAAGAGTGGGTAGGTGTGATGTGGCCGGGAAGAAAAGTG
>JALUTC010000143.1 GCA_027058345.1 archaeon
ATTTCATCGTCTCTCTTCCTTGGCTTTCCTATAATTTCAACGATATCTCCAACATTAACCTTCTTAATATAATCATAAACGTTATCGAAGAATTTTGCCCTAATTATACCGGAGGAATCCTCCAAAATTATGAAACCATATCTCCTATCGTCATATTCCCTCTTATCTATAACCGTTCCCAATACTCTACATCGATATATATGTTCACCTCTAATGGTAACTAAACATTTTTCCTCATCCAAATATGTGCCATTCAATATATCCGAGATATATACAATTGTTGAAGGTTTCCTCATTATTTTTTTAAAATAATTTCACAACATTCCCAGACCTGCCGGATTGCAAAAGTGGACTTTCGCAACCTCGAACCGGTGCCTCTTATTTTAGCAAAAATCTAATCTTTTGCAATTATAAAATTGCGTTAATTTTTGCAATTTTTTTATGTTGGCTTTTGGCTACGTTAGAGTATCGACAAAGGAACAGGATTTATTTATACAAGTAAAAGCTATAGAGGAATATGCGAAATCGAGAGGGATAAAATTGCTAAAAATTTTCGAGGATGATGCAACGAGTGGAGAGAAAAAATTCTTTGAAAGAAATGGTGGTAAGAAATTATTGGAAGCTTTGGATTTAATAAATCCCGACCTTTTAATAGTTTATTCCATAGATAGGATTGGTAGAAATATGAATGACATAATTAATGTGATAAATTTTTTCGAAGAAAAAGGAATAAAGGTTATATCAATAAAGGAGGAATGGTTACAAACACTTGATTATAACGTAAGAAAACTCATACTTAATATTTTGGCATGGGTATCCGAATATGAAAAGGAACTAATAAAAAGAAGGAGAGAGGAGGCTTGGAGGTTAGGAAAACAAAAAGGAAGGCCGAGAAAAATTAAGGACGAAATTTATATAAAGTATTATAAAAAATATGGAAAGGTTCTTAAACTTAAACATATTTGGAAGATAATGCTTACGGATGGTTATAAAATAGATTATTCAACATTTTACAGAAATATTAAAAGATTGAAATCTGAAGGAAAAATATAACGAAAGGAAATTGAGGATCATTTGCTGATTATGAAACGGGCCCGGGGGGATTTGAACCCCCGACCTTGGGATTAAGAGTCCCACGCTCTACCAGACTGAGCTACGGGCCCTATATTTAAAAAATAAATTAACAAATGAATTCTTTATGTAACGCTTTTAAAGCAATATCGGAATCCTTTTCTTCTACAACAAACGATATGTTTACTTCGGAGGAGCCTTGAGATATCATTAAAACATTCACTCCGGCTTTTGCAACCGCTGAAAATACCCTAGCGGCAACTCCTCTTGTCCCTTTCATTCCCGCACCAACAACTGCAAGTATTGCAACGTTTTTATTACAATCTATATTCTTTATAACATTTTCCCCCTTAAATTCGGATTTAATTGCGTCTATTGCTTTTTCAACATCTTCCCTCTCAACTACTAAGGATATATTTGTTTCAGAAGAGCCCTGGGATATCATTAATATGTTTATATTGTTTCTTGCCAATGCGTTGAAAATTCTTGCAGCAATTCCGGGTAATCCAACCATACCAGCACCGAATATATTAAGAGCGGCAACATTCTTCTTAACTGCAATTGCTTTAACAATATCCTTACTCCTTTCACATTCCGATGTTATAAGTGTACCTTCATCCTCCGGGTCAAATAAGGGTTTTATTCTTACGGGTATGTTTCTCTCCATTGCTGGTTCAAGAGCTTTTGGATGTAAAATTTTTGCACCGAAATATGCAAGTTCCATTGCTTCTATATAAGAAATTTTTCTTATTATTTTTGCATCCGGGATTATTTTAGGATCGGCAGTCATCAATCCTTTAACATCTTTGAACAACCATATTTCATCGGCATCTAAACAAGAACCGATTATCGTTGCTGTATAATCCGAACCTCCTCTACCTAGAGTGGTTATTCTTCCTTTTTCATCACATGCAATATAACCGGTAATTATTGGAATTTTCTTACCTAAATACTTTCCAACATTTTCCCTAACCAATTTTTTCGTAATCTCCCATATAGGATTTGCCCTTCCAAAATTCGAATCGGTTATAATTCCGGCTTCATATCCGGTTAAATGTATCGTATCAATGTTTAACGATTTAAGTACATAAGAAAATATAGGAGCGATTAATCTTTCACCAAAGCTCAAAACCAGATCCAAACTTCTTGGTGTTAATTCTCCGACATATGATATTCCGAGCAATGTTCTTTCAAGTTTTTCCACGAGTTTTTTCAAGATATCTTTACATTCCTTTTTATACTTATCGTTTACACATTTTTCTATTACAATCTCGTGTCTTCTTTTTATCAATTCAATTTCCTCCCTTATTTTTGCCTCGTCCATATTAATTACGTTTTTAGCCAATTCGTATAATTTATCGGTTATTCCAGACATTGCCGAAACTACAATAACGGTTTCTTCTTTTTTATATTTCTTGATGAGATTAGCTGTGTATAGGACTCTGTTTTCATCTCTTAACGCTTCTCCTCCGAATTTCATTACAACTCTCATAAATTAACCTCCATTTTGTATAAAGGACGAAAATAACTTTCTTTGATGAATTACTTTCATTTTCTTTCCGAATTTGAAGATTATACTCATAATTAATATTTAACTTATGAAAACATGAAAAGTACAGTTGTAATTGGCGGCTTGCAACCGGTTCTCATCGTATCCCTTAACGGGAACTCAAACCGGTATTAATAAAATAAATGTTAACATCAATAAAATAAAAAGGAAATAATGATGAACTCCGCCTTTTCTGATGGATGATGACGGCGTCCTATTCTGATTTTATATGTTAACATTTACCATTTCTTAATGCAATACATTCCAAGAATTGTTGCGATAGAGGTAACGGATAAATGTAACTTAAACTGTATTCATTGCAGACTTGGTTCTAAAGGTTATAAAGAAATGGGTTTTGAGACCGCTAAGAAAATATTGGATGAGATTAAAGAGATAAGTAAAAATCCAATTATAATTTTAACAGGAGGAGAACCCTTATTAAACAGAGATATATTTAAGATTGCAAAATATTCAAACGAGTTGGGATTTATAACAACTCTTGCAACAAATGGTATAATGCTTGATTTTGATACAGTTAAAAAGCTAAAAGAATCCGGTGTGAAAAGAAT
>JALUTC010000144.1 GCA_027058345.1 archaeon
AATTGTAACCAAAAATAATACCTTATAATTAACTTTTCTTATTAAATGTTTAACAATATTTAATCTACATTTATACATAATACACGTAATTATAATACATATTATTATTCCAACATATATTTTAAATAATATTGATAATATTATCAGTATGATTATTGGAACGATAGGTTTTGGATTTGTGTAATTTTCCTTTATTTCAAATACCTTTCTATTTTTAGCAATTATCATTCCTGATATTATTGCAGCAAGTGAGAGAAATATTGTAGAGCTTAATATTTCCAAATAGTTTTTGTTCAAGATCTTCATCGAGATTATTAAACTTGGATATAATGGCCATGAAAATACGAAGACATGTCTAAACCAATAATTTATAAAGTTTAAGACATTTCTATTCTCTTCCCATAATTTTAAGAGAGAAGCAGAAAAGTATGCACCACCAGGCATTGGAATCAATCCAATTATAATTGGTATGAATATATCGGCATTTCTATTGAATTTTGTCACCACATACCTATACATATCGTGTAAAACACCCAATTCTTTAAGAAGATTTACGTAAAATAGTATGAGAAAAATTGTTATTAACAATTCTAAATAGCTCATCATTTATTATCAACAAATACCTACATATATATATAAGCAAATGCCCTTGCACATACTACTTGTAATCTAAAAATATACTTTGAATGTTAAAAGAAATGCTTAGACAATAAGTTTCAATGAGACAATATTATTTATAATTATATGATTAAAGGTCTTCTAAGTAAAATCAGGAAAAAGAAGGAAGAGAAAGAAGAAGAGATGTTAGAAGAACTAGAAATTGAAGAAGGAGAAAAAGAAGGTGAGGAGCAAGTTCCTGAAGAGAATAGAGAAGTAATACCAATAGAGGAAGGTCCTAAAGAAGAGAGGGTTGAAGAGAAACAAGATGAAAATATATCAAAAATTATGGAGAAGATTACAGAGTTCGATAATCAAATACTAAATTTGAATTCAAGCATAACATCAATAAAGAAGGACATAGATGATTTGAGAAATGAAATTGGGAAAATTAACGACACTCTTAGAGATATAACCCTATTATATGAGGTTGTTTCACAACAGATAAATCCATTCGTTGGATATTCTAAACTTACTGCCCTATCCATTCAAAAAATAGAAAGTCTTGAAGAAGATATAAGGAAATTAAAGGATGAAATCGATAATATTAAATCAGATCTCTATCTTTTAATACCGAAAAGAATAGATGTGGATCGTATAATCTCTAAAATTTTGGAAGGTGAGTAATCTTGGAGGAATTTAAATTCCTGAGTGATAGTGAAATCGATGCAATAATAAATGAATATAAAGGTAAAATACCATCATTCTTATTGGATCAAATAAGAGAGAAGGTTAAATCAAAACCAATCACCGAAGAACAGCTGAGAAAAATTTTGGAAGAAACTGCCAAGGAATATAAAAAGGAGGTTAAACCCATTGAGGAACTAAATGAAATAAGAAACTTGGTCGCAGAATTACATAGGATAATAAAGGAATTTAAGGAGAGAAAAGTTAAAGAGGAAAAGATTGAAGAGAAGAAGCCTGAAAAGGAGGAGGAAAGGAAGGAAGAAAAAAAGGTAGAAATTGGTGAACCGATAATATTTGAAAGGACAAAGTATAGATTGGAAAAGCTACCAAATGATGCAACATCAATAATACTTGCAATGAAATGGCTGGACTTCCTATTGGAGAGGGTTGGTCTAAATAATTTATCGGACGTTTTAGAATATTATATAGATTTGGGATGGATATCGGAAGATGTTCACATGCAATTGATGAAACTTGCAAGGGGAATAAAATTGATAAAGGAACCAGATTGGAAGCCGACAGAAAGATTAACCCTCGAGGATCATATAATATCTCTCCTCTTTATAGAAAGATTAAGAGGTGTTAAAATATCTAGGGATTTTCTCGACAAATTATATCAAGAGATAAACTTCATAAAGAAGGCTGTCGAAAGATTCTATGGGGTTTAGTGTTGTAATTGCATATATAATATTGTCAATTTCCTTCCTCATAGTATTTGCGACAGTCCTAGATAGTTACATGAATATATTGAACTTAAATTATATATTAGCGAGTGAAGAAGAGGATGAATCATTTACCATATTGGATTGCTATAATATCACGCCATGTTCTCCTTGTAATTTTTCCGTAATTTTAAAAAACACTGGTAGCAAGACAATAGATTTAAATTATTTGACAGTTGTTTTCGACGGATTAATATATAACTATGTAAAAAATTCAACATATTTATTTCCGTTAGAAAATGAAAGTATAATAGTGATGAATGTTACACCATCAAATTTAAGATTGAGAATTGTTACAAAAACTGGTAGCTCGGCATTTTCAAATTGTAGAATTTCATAGGTATGAAATTTTTAGGAATAGATTTGGGAAAGAAATTATCCGGAATTTGCCTTATAAATATTAATTTGAAGATTGAAATCATAACAAAGATAAGAACATCAAGTATTGTCAAGATTGTTAAAGAATATAATCCACATGAATTAATCATTGCAATAGATTCTCCACTTTCATTTCCAGTTTCAGGATATTTCAGGGATTGCGACCTCGAACTAATAAAGCTTGGTATACCTTGCATATCGCCTATAATTTTGAAGGATATTGTTATCAAAGCCATAGAAATGAGAGAGAAGTTAAAGGAATATAAAATAATTGAAGTTTATCCATATGCTACGAGAAAAATATTGAACATATGTCCAAATTTAGATAAAAGGAAGGAAAGGTTAAGGTTAATAAAATGTATAGAAAGGAAATTGAAGATTTCTCTTCCTCATAATATAGGACACGATGAGATAGATGCATTTTTAGCAAGTTATACTGCATATCTATATTACAATAACAAATGTAAACCTGTTGGTAAAGAATCGAAAATTTATATACCAAAAATTTCGTAAAAATTTCTTAGAGCCTTTCTAATATGTTTGTCGGCACCCTCTTCAACACATATTCCATGACCAGGATATATCTTTTCAACATCCAATGAACAAATCTTTTCTAAGGATTTTCTCATATCCTCTTCATCACCTCCTAAATCAGTTCTTCCAAATAAACCATCAGCAAAGATTAAATCTCCTGTAAATAATATCTTCTTTTCCTCTTCATATAAACATATCGAACCTCTTGTAT
>JALUTC010000145.1 GCA_027058345.1 archaeon
ATGGCAGGTTTACATAACAATTTATCCTTGATAAAAAATAATACCTACCATTTTTTGGTATCATAAATTCCTTGCTAACATTTTTAACTCCAACCTTGTCTATTCCTATTTTTATCTTGGAAATTTCTGACTGAACATCTTTCAATAAACAACCCCCTATGTATATTCGAATGCGTTTATTCTAACATAATTATAGCTTAAATCACACGTATATCCCTTTGCAAATTCTCTACCAATATTTAGATTTATTTCAATCGATATCTTTTTCCTACATAATAATCTCTTAATTGTCCTTAAGTTCTCTTCCAATATTTTACCAGATTTTATTGCTTGGATACCATTTATGCGAACTTCTAATAATTTTTCGTCAAATTCTATTCCAGAATATCCTATTGCAGCAATAATTCTTCCAAGATTTGGATTTGAACCATAAATCATCGATTTTATTAAATAAGAGGTTGCAATTGATTTTATAATCCTTTTTGCATCTCCAATATTTTTAGCATTCTTTATATTTATTTCAACAATCCTCGTAGCCCCTTCAGCATCGTGGACGATTTTTTCACATAATTCTTCCAAAATACTTCTCAAGTAATTTTCGAAAACATTTTTATCAACCTCTACTTCTCTCGTTGAAATTAATACTGCAGCATCATTTGTACTTGTATCGCTATCTATTGCAATGAGGTTTAATGTTCTATCGATTGTTTCTTTGAATATTTCCTTCATATCATTACAGAATGCGTTCGTTACTATAAAGCATAAAAGGGTTGCCTCCTTTAAATATGGGTTTATCATTCCAGAACCTTTAGCAACTCCTATAAATTTTTCATCGTTTCCTCTTATCGACAGCTTTTTCCTTTTATCCGTTGTTCTAATTGCATCAGCAAATGCCAACAAATGTTGCATGCTATTTCCAAGCGATAATTTTGATGCCAAATTTCTTATCCTATTTATATCGATTTTCTTACCAATTATTCCTGTTGAAAATAATAGGAGATTTTCAACATCAACATTAAACTTTTCAGAAACAATCTTACATATTTTGATCGCATCGTCGTATCCGTTTTCAACAAAACAATTCGCATTTCCAGAATTTACAACAATTCCTCTAATTTTCCCTTTCTTATAGTTTTCTATGGAAAGCTTAAGGGAATCTGATATTACATTATTACTTGTAATCA
This sequence comes from archaeon, assembly GCA_027058345.1. GTDB lineage: Archaea > Hydrothermarchaeota > Hydrothermarchaeia > JALTZZ01 > JALUTC01 > JALUTC01. Next base: position 1,185 of record JALUTC010000145.1, read on the forward strand.
TGAGATATGTATCCAAAATACTTTCGGATAAAATCATTCCTAATCCGTAATCACAATCTCTTACACCACCAAATAATAGATTTTTAATCATTATAAATTTTAGAATTTTTTATCTATAAAATTCATCACGTTTATTTATGATATTTACTGACTATAAGGTAATAGGTAAGGAAGAAGGTTTTAAGGCATTAGAATATTATATAATTTTCAACGAGTTATGCACCGGTTGTGGTATGTGTCAGGCAATTTGTCCAGAAAATGCCATCGATTATGATGAATATCCATATTTAAAGGATAAATGTACAAAGTGTGGTTATTGTCTCGAAGCATGTCCAAGAACAAATATTGATAGAAAAGAATTGGAGAAGAAAATATTTGGAGAATATGCAAACGATTTATTAGGTAGCTATAAAAAGGTATTTGCAATGAAAACAAATGTAAAAGGACAGGATGGTGGTGCGGTAACTTATATCTTAAAGAGATTATTGGAAGAAAAATTCATCGATGCTGCAATTGTTACATTCCATAAAAATCAAAAAGCCTATCCTGAAATAGTTTCTGATCCGAATAGGTTATTGCTATCTTCTGGAACTAAGTATACAATGAGTAATTCTTTAAAATTATTGAAGGATAGCTTAAAGTATAAAAATGTTGCAATCGTCGCATTACCTTGTCAGGTAGAAGCTATAAGAAAGTTTCAATATGAAAAGGTTGGAGATATTGATTTGACAAGAAGCATAAGATTGATAATAGGACTATTTTGTAAGAGCAATTTCCTTCATAGTTTATTCACGGATTTAATTGCAGAAAAATACTCGATAAATTTAGAATCGATAGAAAAAGTTGATATAAAAGGCAAGTACCTATATATATATCTAAAGGAGGACAAAAAGTATAAAATACCGTTAAAGGAGATTCTTCAATACAAAAGATATGGCTGTAATTATTGCATAGATTTTACTGCAAGAATGGCAGATATAAGTATAGGCTCTATAGGTTCTAAGGAAGGATTCTCAACAGTTATTGTAAGAACAGACATGGGCTTATCTGCTATAGAAAGGATATTGAATGATAAAGATGTTGAAATCTCTGATAATATAGATTTTGATTCAATACATAAATTGGCAAAGACAAAATTCACTGAAAGTATGAAGGAAATAAAAAGAAAAATTATTGAAAATCTCCCATTTTATTTGAAACAATACGGTGATTTATTATGATTGAGTTTGATAAAATTTCAATGGATAATATTTTAGTTAAGGTAAAAAAGATAGATTCCGGAATTATTAAGGGAGAAAATATTACGTTAGAATTTGGTAAAATAAGGGAGGAAACTTGGGAAGAAAAGGAGGGACCTCAAGTTAAACCAAATATCTTTACCTTAAGAAATTGGGATTTCAAACTGTTATCCAGATATAAACCATTTTACTCTCCGTTGTGCGACTTTTGTTGTAAATGTACCTTTGGAAAATGCGATTTATCCGAAGGAAAGAAGGGTGCATGTGGAATAGATATGATTACACAACAGGCTAGAGAATTTTGCTTGAACGTAGCTATTGGAACAGCATGTCATATGGCGCATGCAAGGCATCTCGTTGACTATCTGATTAAAAAATTGGGTAGAGATTATAAGATTGATTTGGGAATGGAAATTGATGTCGAAGCTCCAATAATTAGAACAGTTGTTGGAATAAAACCAGAAGTTTTAGGTGATTTGGACGAAGTTCTAAAATATGCAGAAGAACAACTTACACATGTCTTAGCAAGTATAGCAACAGGACAAGAAGGTTCTGCAATCGATTATGAATCAAAGGCATTACACCTTGGAATGATAGATAATCTTGCAAAGGAGGTTGCAGATATTGCTCAAATTATCGGATTTAATTATCCTAAGGGAGATGAAAATGCACCTCTAGCAGAAATTGGTTTGGGAACATATGATGCAAATAAGGCATCGATTTTAACAATTGGTCATAATGCAATCGTTGGAATTGAAATCTTAGATTATATTGAACAAAATAACCTTTCAGATAGGGTTGAAGTTCTTGGAATCTGTTGCACAAGCCACGACTTAACGAGAAGGAATTCAAGAGTTAAAATCATAGGCCCATTATCTTCGCAGCTTAGATTTGTTAGAGCAGGTATTGCAGATGTAATAGTTGTTGACGAACAATGTATTAGAACAGATATTGTGGAAGAAGCTAGGAAGAAGAAATCGTTCGTAATTGCAACGAGTGATAAGGCTTGTTATGGATTGGAAGATAAAACCGAAGAGCCTGCGGATAAAATTATAATGGAATTATTAAATGGTAACAAAAATGCTGTATTAATACATGACCCAAAAAAGGCTGCAGAGGTTGCAGTTAAATTAGCATTGCTGGTAAGTCCTATAAGAAAGGATTACAAGAAATTACCTGATATTAAGGAAGTAATCGAAGATATAAGGAGATGCACAAAATGTTACAATTGTCAAAGGAATTGTCCCGTAAATTTAGATATTCCTGATGCTATAGAAAAGGCGAAGGGTGGAAATTTATTCGAACTATCAATAATTAGAGAAGAATGCATCGCTTGCGGAAGATGTGAGAGTGCATGTCCTAAAGGAATAAAGATAGTAACAGCTATGGAAAAGGCTACGGAGTATATTGTTAAAAATGAAAGAAGCAAGATAAGAGTTGGCAGAGGACCAATAAAGGATACTGAAATTAGAAAGGTTGGTCAACCAATAGTCTTTGGAGAAATACCAGGAGTAATATTATTTGCTGGTTGCAGTAATTATTATAACGGAGCTAAAGAAGTTGGAGAAATAGCGGAAGAATTTTTGAAAAGAAATTACATCGTCGCAGCTACTGGATGTGCTGCAATGTCGATTGCTATGTATAAAGATGAGGAGGGTAAAAGTCTCTATGAAAAATACCCAGGAAGCTTTGATGCTGGATGCCTTGTAAATTTAGGTTCATGCGTTGCTAATAGTCATGCAATAGGAGCTGCTATCAAAATTGCAAATATATTTGCTAAAAAGCCTTTGAGAGGAAATTTCGAAGTAATTGCAGATTATATTTTAAATAGAGTTGGTGCTGTTGCAGTTGTTTGGGGAACAATGTCCCAGAAAGCAATTGCAATTGCTACTGGTGCTAATAGATGGGGTATACCTGTAATTCTTGGACCACATGGTGTTAAGTATAGGAGATTATTATTGGGAAGAAAAGATAGAGAAGAAGATTGGTATGTATATGATGCGAGGACAAAGAAAAGAGTTATTGCCGATCCAGTTCCAGAACATCTCTTGGTTGTTGCGGAAAGTAAGGAAGAAGCCATGATATGGATTGCAAAACTTGTCATGAGACCAAATGATACAAGTAAAGGAAGAATGATAAAAGTAGCACATTATATAGATTTGTACAAGAAATTGTTTGGAAAATTACCAGATGATTTACATTTATACATAAGAAATGAGAACGAAATACCTTTCAACTATAAAGATGAGGTTATTAAAATCTTGAAGGAAAAGGGATGGAAGCCTAGAGAAATACCTGACCCAACATTATTAGAAAGAAATATAAGGTGAATAATATGTATGTTAAGCCATGGTATCATGGAGATTCGTTTGGAAATAGATATGCAATGGTAATCGATTACAAATATGCGAAAAAGATATTAAATCGATGTAAAAATCCCATTATAATAGCTGGAGAATTGCTAAGCAGAGATAAAGAAGCAATTGACATTATATCAAAGGCAAGGTATGACATAGTTTCAACAACACCAAAAACCTACATAGCTTTTAAAGATAGAGATAGAGAGACATATTATGAAAGCTTAAACACGTTGATAAATCTCTTAAAGAGTGATGATTGGAAAGGATTTAATGGAAAGGAATATGATTTGGCAGTATTTATTGGAATATTTCATCAATTATTGATACAAATGATTTCAACGCTTAGGAATTTCTCAAATGTTATAACGATGAATGCATCTAGATTTTACGTTTCAATAGCAGATTACAGTTTTCCAAACCTTGACAGGGATACATGGTTAGAATATTTGAGAAAAACATTTTTATAACTTTATTTCTTTTTCTTCAATTCATAACTCTCCTTTATACTTTCTATAGCTGGTAATTTCTCTCCAGTTAAAAATAAGAGCATTGCCTTTCCTGCAGTTGATATAAAATTAATCTTATTTTCAAGCTTAAGCATTCTTGCAACTGTAACCAAGTGTCCACCTCCTATTATTTTGAAACCTTTCGATTTAGATATACTTCTAACAATTTCCTTTGTTCCAAGAGAAAATTCTGGAATTTCATACATGCCAGCAGGGCCATTTGCAACGATTAGTTTCGCTTCGTTTATGTAAGATGAGTAATGAGCTATTGTTTCTAAACCAATATCATATATCCTTCCGTTTATATTTTCAATTTTCGTATCATGTCTTTTTCCATCCTTTTCTATCGCAACATCAACTGGCTTTATTATCTTATTTTTAAATTTCTCGTAAAGTTTTCTCGCAATTTCTACATATTCTCTTTCACCTTCCAACAATTTTCTGTTTTCCTCACCAATATCTATGCCATCTAAGTATAGAAATAAAACTCCAACCATGCCGGTGGTTAAGATGTAATCTGCTTTATCCTTTTCAAGTAGTGCCTTCATCGTTTTTATACTATCCTTTAATTTAGCTCCTCCAAATATATAGACGCGAGGTCTTTCATTAAAATTGAGTGCCTTGCTTAAATTCTCTATTTCCTTCCTAAATATTGGACCTATTGCAGATTCCAAGACATATGGAAATGCAACAATGCTTGGTTGTCTTCTATGACTACATGCAAATGCATCATTTACATAAAAATCGACATATGATGATAGTTTCTTAACAAATATTGTATTTGCCTGCTCTTTATAGGGTCTTTTTGTAATCTCTTCCGAAACTTCCTCAGAGAGAAATCTAACATTTTCTAAAAGGATAATATCTCCGGGTTGCATTTTCTCTATCTCTTCTTTAACTCTTCTTCCTATTATTTCGTCTATAAACTTTACGTCTTTATTTAATATTTCACTCAACTTTTTGGCGTGAGCTTCTAATGATGTGAAATCATATAAACCAGGTCTTCCTTGATGTGCTATTATTACAATTTTTGCCTCGCTTAGTTTATCCAACGTTTCTTTATAAGCTCTTATTCTAAAATCGTCGAGTATTTTTAACGTGAACGGATCTATAGGAGAATTGATATCGACTCTGAGCAAAACCTTTTTATTATTTAAATCAAAGTTATCAATTGTAGGTATCTCTTCCATATAATTATAATTATATTTAAAATTAGACCTTTATCTCCTTTTCAAGCAAGCTTTTACTATTTTTAATCCATTTTTCCTTTATTTCCTTTTTCGTTGGAATTTCTGGATGATAACAATTCCTAGGTCTCGCTTCATTTTCAGGACATACACCAAGATTGTAACCTCTGCATTCTATTCTATTAAATATCTCGGGCATTACTTCTCTGCAAATTTTTAATATCTTTCTCGCAAGGATTTGCATCTCCGGTGCGCTACGGGCACATAATCTTAAACCTAAGAAATTTATCAGGCTTCTAGCATTTATCGTCCAAATAACTCTATACGATGCAGCAAAAGGAAGGGTATATCTCTTTATTTCCTTCTTCTCTTTCATCTCCTTATATTTTTTCAATACAGATTCAATAATTCTTTTGATCTCCTCGTTTTCAAATGGAAAGACATAATCGTCTACCTCTCTATATCTAGTTGAAAATGCCGTATGACTCGCTATCCTATGTTCAAGCAATTCTCTAGCAATTGCATTGCTGCAAGTAATTTCGAACGTAAAAACTATGTGCTCTAAGACGCTTGAATAATCATTCTCCACTATTATCTCTATCAATTTCTCATCCGATATGCTACTTGGAACGCCACTCAACCTACAAGCTTTGATTACAATATCGAGATTGTTATATACTCGAAGAAGCTTAACTTCAGGCTCGATCATCTTAACACACCCTCTTTGTAAAAATATTCAACGAAGGCCTTTCCTATCCCATATCCAAGTTTAAAGAACAATTTTTCTAATAATGATTCTCTCTTATAATTGTAAGATTTGAACAACACCTTTTTTCCATAGGTTTTTTCCAAATACTTTTTTATACAATTAAAGTTACAAATATCATCTATTAAGCCTAATTTTTTTGCCTCTTCTGCTATGTAAATTTTTCCCTCTGCTATTTCTTTAACATAACTTGGAGATAAATTTCTGTTCATAGCAACCTCCTTTACAAATTCATCATAAACATAATCGACAATATTTTTAAGCATCGTATATTCTTCCTCTGACAAATTTCTCAAACCAGAAAACATGTCCTTATATTTTCCTCCCTTTATAATCGTTATATTTACTCCCAATTTTTCGAGAAGCTTTTTATATTGTGGTATAAACATTATAACTCCTATGCTACCAATTATTGCAGCCTTTGATGAAAATATTTTATCGCAGGAGCTTGCAACGAGATATGCGCCAGAGGTTGCCATCTCCGTTATATAGCAAATCGTGGTTTTTTTCGAACTTTTAATTATATCTGCAATTTCTAAACTCGCATAGTAACTTCCTCCTGGACTGTTTATGACGATTAAAATTATATCAGAATCCTTCTCCGCTTCTTTAAATGCGTCCCTAAACTTCTCCGGCGTTACTGTTTCTTCTAAAATTCCTTCGTGTGAAGATATCGTACCATATACCTTTACGACTCCTACCTTTAAGTAATTCTTCAAATTAATTTTAATATCTAAAAAATTTTTAAATAAATATATTGTTAACAATATAGAAATTGAAACGAGAAATATACCGAGAAGTATTATCAATTTTCTCATAAGTAAATTATGAAAGCTGAAGGAAATGAAATTGGAATCGAGTTTTGCAAATTTAAAAAGTCTAGAGATGTTAGAAAGATAACTTTATACTTTTTATTAATTTTTGATGCCTTTTTGGGACTTCTCTTTGGACCATTCCTTTTCTCTTGTCTAATATTGTTTCGAATAATGAAATTCGAATCTCTTGCATTACTTCCTATAATTGCCCTCGGATTTTACATTCTCATTGGTACATTACAATTCTTAAGGTTAATTAAGGGAGGAAAGGTGATAATTACCGATTGGTACATGCCTGAGATATTTTTAACTAAGAGAGGGTGTAGAATTATTGAAAGAAGAAAATTGAGACTTCTCGGATTTATAAGTGCTGAGGAATATTATCTTGTAGAGTGCATGATTTATGGACGTTTACTTAAAATGGCAGTTATTACCAATGTTTTCCATGCAAGTTATCCTAAACATATATACTTTGGAAACATTCATATAATCTTTGAAGGAGATGAGAAATGCTTCGAACTTCTCAATATCGGGTAGCATGTCTAACTTCAATTTCTCTTTCTTAATATCCTTTCCTATCCTCTTTACTTGTATTACCCTAACCATATATAGGCTTCCCTACTAGATATTCTCATATAAACTCTATCTCTTCATTATTAAATCCTTTTTACGTAATATCCTTTTTTCGTTACAAGATAATATCTCGCTTTATCTTGTAGCATTGCTTCATTATATATCCTTTCGATAAGAGTTAAGTCCAAGATAATGACAAACATTGTTTGAGTTCTTTTGTCAATCTAATGAACAAGTAGATATGGTGGATGAGAGGTTGATTAATAATGTAACGAAGGACGCCTCCCTCATATGTCTCAGATAATATCTCACAGAATTTTTCTCATTCGTTACTTCTTCACATCTTAATCCTTTGGCAGAACATTTTTCAACAAAATGTTGCATAAAAATCATTTCTCCTGAAATGAAAGTTGTAAGATTAAGCTCCTGTTTTATCATGTTCAACAAGTCTTTCCGTAAAAAATCGTGAGATTTAGCTCTTCTTTTAATACATTTAAACTCTCTGAGAATCTTAAAAGCTTGCTCTCTTGCAAATGAAGACCGTTATTGAATAAATTGGAAAGGGAAAGGGTAGAGATAACTTCTCATAGAGAATTTTAGCTCATGTTTCAGCTAATATATAATTAATAAATGGATATTAAAATAATAATTGGGACAAAGGCAGAGCTTATAAAAATGTTTCCCTTAATACATGAACTTAAAAGAAAATCCAAGAACTTTGAAATAATTGCTACGGGGCAGCATGATATTACAAAATTGGCGTATAAATTAAATATAAATGATGAAATATATTATATTAATGATCCTAGAGAAGGTTTCATGTTAAGCTCAAAGGATGCGATTTCTTTCGCATATAAATCTATACCTAAACTTAAGAAGATATTGTCCAAGAACGATTTGGTTATAGTACATGGAGATACGATATCAACCGTTATAGGAGCATTATCCGGTAGATTAACGAATGCAAAAGTTTCCCATATAGAAGCAGGGTTACGTTCATGGGATTTTAAGGAACCATTTCCCGAGGAAATTAACAGGAATTTGGCGGATTTTCTTTCGAATATATTAATTGCAGTATCAAAATTATCTTACAGAAATCTTTTATTACAATTCCCATGGAAAAGGGATATTTATCTCGTAGGCAATACAATAATAG